>JAEMQG010000010.1 GCA_022758935.1 Candidatus Nitrosopumilus sp.
AATGTCGTTTAATAATAGTCTCCCACTGGAAGTTAGTTATAATTGGGAAAAAATCATTCAAACCGCATTAACATCATTTATTCTAGCAATAATTGCATCTCTCTATCCATCTTATAGAGCAACAAAACTATTACCTGTGGAGGCAATGCGAAATGTCTAAAGTTCTTGAACTTAGAAGTGTGACTAAAATTTACGGTGAAAAAGAAAACAGAGTAAAAGCTCTAGATGATGTAACATTTTCCATTGAAAAAGGAGAATTTGTGTTAATTGTAGGCAGTTCCGGCTCAGGAAAATCTACCTTACTTAACATGATTGGATTATTAGATCGGCCTACAAATGGTACAATTTACATTGATGGAATTGATACGACAAATCTTTCAGACAATAATATCTCATCATTTAGAAACAACAAATTAGGATTTATTTTTCAATTTTCTAATCTTTTAACTGATCTAACTGTTTTTGAGAACGTATTACTACCAAGACAAATTGCAGGAAGCAAAGATTCTGCAGAAAAAGATGCTTTGGAATTACTAAAAGCAGTTGGGATTGAAGATCAAATTAATAAAAGAGCAAACAAAATTTCTGGTGGTCAAGCTCAAAGAGTAGCAATTGCTAGAGGATTAGTTAACAAACCTTCAATTGTTTTAGCTGATGAACCAACTGGTAACTTAGATTCTGTTACTTCTGAGAAAATAATCCAACTAATGAAATCGATGGCAAAAAATTTAAACCAAACCTTCATTGTTGTTACTCACGACAGAGAACATTTTGGAAATGTTGATAGAATCATTACAATTAAAGATGGACGAGCATTTGAAGGAGAACAACCATCAAAGCTAGAGGTTTTAGTATGATCAATCTAAAAATTCTATTTTTATTAGCAATTCTATTTCTTATTCCATTGATTATTGATAATTCATTTGCTCTAAAAACGTTGAACGGTTTTGGTGATTCTCCGTTTGAAAGAGATTTTGGAGATGTAAAATTTATTGATGCATATTTTGGAACTCTTGATAATAAAATAGAAGTTGAACCTGGTGATAATAATGTGCCATTTACAGTGGTTTTTGCCAATGTAGGAACATTAGATATTACTGGTATCAAGGGGCAACTATCATTACCGCTCAGATTTTCCGGAGCAAATGGACAAGGTTCCCTAATCATAGGTAGCAGTAAATCTAATTCTTTAGCCGGTGAGAATTTTAATTTAATATTTTTTGTTAATATTGATAAAAATGCTAAAATCCAACAATATCCAGGTACTGTTAAAGTAGATTTTTCAAGATTGAGAGAATCTGGAGTCAGAAGTGTTTTTTCCGATTTTAATTTTCAAGTCACAGGTAAAAGTGTAATTAACGTTGAAGCATTAGATCCAGTTCTTACGTCTCTAAAATCAAATAACGTAGTAATTCAAATTGCTAACAATGGAACTGCACCAATGTCAAATGTAAATCTTGTAAGCACAAAACAATCATCAGAAAACTCATCAGATAATAGCTTGGAAAAAGTAGTAGTTCTAGGATCAAACTGGAATGTCGGAAATATTGCTGCAAAATCTTCTAGAAGTGCAACAGCTACAGTATATGTCCCTGGAAATGTTAAAGATACCACTCTAAGAGTACCATTAACAATTACTTACTTTAATGGGCAAGGTATCCAACAAACAGTAAATAAAATCATTAATTTCTATATTAAGGGTTTAACCGCTCTTAGAATGTATGATGTTGGAGTAATTGAATTATCTAACAAACCAATGGTTATTGGAGAAATAATTAACGAAGGAAATGCTGACGCGTTATTTGGTTTTATAACTCTTGAACCATTAGAAAACTCAAATATAAAAAAACAAACTCAATTTATTGATGATATTGAGACAGATTCACCAACTCCATTCAACATTCCCATAGAATTTGATGGGCAACCGCAATTTGGAGAACATGAGATCAAACTTACTGTTAGATACAAAGATAGTCTTCGAAATGAAATATTTCTCACACAAAATTCTACAATATTTATAAAAGAACCACCCGTTGTTGATAAATCTGGAACTAATTTACAACTAATCATTATTCCACTAGTAATTGTAATAGGAATTGGAATCTACATGGTTCGAAGGCGTAAAAAATCGGCGATTCAAGCTAAATAGAAATTAAATTTAAAAATAATAAATACTAAAATTAAAATTTTAAACTCGTTAATTAATATTAACACATTAGAATTCTAACAAAAAAGTTCTAAATAGAATCAAAACTACATCTTTTCTATTCTAATAATATTAATTCCCGTTTTTGGGAAATTTGCATAATGCCTTTATTATCTGTGACAAACATTTTATTCAGAAATGTCAAAAAGCTTGTTTCTCTTTCTAGTTGGAAGCATTATGGGATTTATAACAACACCACTTCTCTGAATATTTGTTGTTAGTAAAAATCTCTAAATTCATATAAATACAACAAAACCAAAATTACTGGAAATTCATAGAAAACTTACCATTATTGATGTAATTTTGCTTATTGTAGATTATGTGATATTTATCTATAAACAGAATCCTGAGTCAAATTCAATTTTTCTTACATTACTGTAATTACTATATTGATTGTGTTTATGACAAGTTTTGTACTTTTTGACAAAGACAGATTAAATGAATCTAAATTCCAAAAATCAATTCAATTATAATAATTCCTAATTAAATTGGCGTAATTATGAATTTCTTCAGGACTAAGATTATAAGCAAATACTGGATCTTGCGATCATGCCAAGAGATGAAATTGAAGTACCAAAGGAGTTACGGGAATTTATGCTTGCAGATGCACAAGAAACCAGACTTGGACAAAAAAATGGAGCAAAAAAACAATTTCGATACGGTAATTTACACATTAGAGAATACAATGATAAATTTCTAGTTCATAGTGATAAAGTTGATCCTAGAAAAGATCCACTGGGTCATCTAGTTTGTGATTCTCCAGAAGTTTTGATTGGTTTGGCATGTGCAATTGTTGGAGGAATCGATATTGCAAAAAAATTGTCAAATGGTAACAAACCAAAAAAATCAGTTATGGCATATACGCTTGCATCATCGATCATCATTGGATATGTAGGATATGCAGCAACTAAAAAAATTAAAAATTATTTAGGGTAATTATGTCTATAAGGACCATTCAAGTACTCATCAAACTTATTCCTTCCATTTTAGCACTACGTAAAGACAGAAGAAGATGGGTAAAAAAAGAAGGAAAAGATGTTGATTTAGAAAAATATCGCAATAATGCACGTAAAGTTCTAAACACTTTCATTTCATTGGGACCTGTATACATAAAATTAGGACAATGGCTTTCATCACGAGCTGATATTTTACCACAACCATACTTGGAAGAGCTTTCTAAGCTACAAGATGATGTTCCTGCTGCTCCCTTTGATCAGATAAAACCAATAATTGAAAATGATATTGGGCCAATTAATGAAAAATTTGATTCCATAGATCCAAATCCTATTTCTGGTGCATCTTTAGGACAGGTTTACCGTGGAAAAATTTCTGGTCAGGAGATTGTTGTTAAAGTAAAAAGACCTGGAATTGAAAAAGTTGTTGAAGAAGATCTTAAAGTTTTAAAAAAAATTCTTCCTCTTGCATTGGGATTTGTAGATCCAAACCTGCGTTTTTCTGCCAGAGCTATGCTCTCTCAATTTATTGAAACAATTCATGAGGAAATGGATTATACCATTGAATCATCAAATCTCAAAAAAATCAAGCATGATATGGTAAAAAGTAACATAATTGTTCCTACAGTTTATGACGATTATTCTTCAAAAAATGTACTTACCATGGAATATCTTCCTGGAATCAAAATTACCAACATTGAAGCCCTTGACGAAAAGGGAATAGACAGGCAGAAACTAGTAATTGATGTTCACAAGGTCTTTTTTACCATGCTATTGCGGCATTCATTATTTCATGCCGATCCCCATCCTGGAAACATTTCAGTGACTGATGATGGAAAACTCATTCTTTACGATTATGGAATGGTTGGACGATTAGATGATGAAACTCGATTAAGACTAATTAGACTATACTTGGCCTTGGTAGAGAAAGATCCTCCTAGAACTGTAAATGCAATGAATGATCTTGGAATGCTAACTCCTGATTTTAACAGATCAGTAATTGAGAAGGGAATAGAGTTGTCTATTCGAGCAATGAATGGAAAAAAACCAGATGAAATAGAAGTACAAAGTTTGATGGAACTTGCAAACAAGACAATGAGTAAATTTCCATTTGTTCTTCCAAAGAATTTAGCGTTGTATATGAGAATGGCATCAATAATAGAAGGAATTTATAAAACACACAAAGTTGATTTTAAATTTGTTAAAGTATTAAGAGAAATTCTAGAAGAAGAAAATTTGATCAAAGATGCATACATTGCAGAACTAAAATATTCATTTCAAAGATTTGCAAAATCCATTGATGCTACCATTTCAATTGCACCAGAATTAAAAAAATTTATTGATGAGAATAGATCAATTCAACTTTTAAATGCTAAACCTAAATCTAATGTTTTGCTCTCTGGAAGTATTCTTTCATCGGCAATTTTTCTAGGTTCTACTTTTTTGTATGCCTCAAATGAATCAGTAGGAATTATTGGAATGATAAGCTCTCTTGTAATAATGAGTATATTTGCAATATTTAGAAAACATTGATTATTCTATTGAAATATCTTTTCCATGTTCTCGAATAGGAACAATAATTGTTAATACACCTTGTTCATATTTGGCAGAACTTACTCCTTCTTCTGTAACTTCAATAGGCAGTCTGATTTTCTTATCTATGATATTTGGTCTTTGATTGCAAATAATATTTTGGCTTTTCAAGTCAGATATTTCTTTACATGCTTGAATAAAGAGTATATTTCCATCAAGTGATAATTTTACATCTTTTTTTGTAAATCCTGGCAGATCAATAACTAATGTTAGCTTGTCATTTTCAAGATACATATCAACTGGAGGTAAAACAAATTCATAGAATTCACGTGATTTGTTTCCAATCTCTCTGATCATTTCTTTTGCCATGGATTTTACGAGTCCCATTTTGAGATATATCGTTAATTTTTAGTTATAAACTTTGACAGAGTTTATCAAAATAGATTCGTGCTCTAGAAAACTAAATCTAATTGAACATTCTAGAATTATTCAAGTTTTCCTTTTGCTGCCAGAACATTAACAATATCTGATTTTGTTATTATTCCAACTAATTTTTTGTTACTTACAACCGGAAGTCCGCTTATTCCGTGTCTCACCATCAGAATTGCTGCAGTGTATACATCATCATTTGGATTCACAACAAAAGGTTCTCTTGTCATGATGTCTTTTGCAGAAAATGTAAGCAAATAGCTTAATTGATTTACATTAAATTCATTTAGATTGGAACCAAAAGATATCTCTTCTTTTTCTATGGGGTCTAAGAACTCTTTATGAAAATCAAAAGTTTTTGCAGGGATAAAATCACGATATGTGATAATTCCTATTGGTTTATTATTTTTTGTAACAACCACTCTACTGATTTTATTATTAAATAAAATACTTTGAACTACAAATACAGAATCATCTGGAGAAACCGTAATTACTTTCTTTGTCATGATTTTTGAGATATTTAATGATGCCGTACTCTGAACCAAGAAAGTAGAGACTAGATCTGATTTTGTTATCACTCCAATCAACTTGCTCATAGTATCCTGTATAATCACTGAACTTATGCCATGATTCTTCATTTGTTTTGCACACTCATACGTTGTTGCATCTGGGGAGACTGTGACTAGATCTTTTGACATTATGTCTTGGACTAGAATTTTTTCTATTGGTTTTTTGTTAAAAATTGAAACACTTCTAGCAATGTCTTTTTCAGTAACAATTCCAACAGGTTTTTTGTTAAATTCAACAACCAATCTTCCAATTCGATATCGGAGTAAAATATCTCTAGCATCTAAGATGGTAGTGTTTGGAGTAATTGTAATTGGAATTTTAATTATTGATTTCAATTCTACAGTAATATCTCTTAAAATTTTAGGTTGTCTTTTATGGCTCATGAAACAGAAGTTATCCTTTTACTATATCAATATCGGATAAAATATCAATAATGATAATAACTTGTTATCAAATTAAATTCTTTAAAATAAATTTAACATATTTTATGCTTATAAGATATGAAAATATTTTCAAAAATTTTTCAAGTAATTCATTTATGAATCAGTTAAAGATATTTTTCAGAGTGAATATTTATAGAAATTGAAAATAATGATCTTGTTTTCTTTATTTCTTCTATTGTCATTAGATCTTTTTTCAAACTAATTATTTTTGTTGTAATTTTTAAGAATCAAACAAAAATGACAATTATTATGTCTGAGATAACATGGATTTCAGATTTTTTGCTAAATTTTGTATGAGCTTAAGATCGTGAGTGTTTTTTGGAAAAACACGTAGAATGTAGTCTTAAATCTTGCAAAGTGCAGAATTTAGAAACTAAAGAATTAAGAACTCTCACTCATCTTTCTAATTAGTTCTTGTTTCATTTGTAGAAATTCAGATTCAGAAATCATGCCTTGTTCTTTTAATTTTGCCAGCTTTAATAACTCATCTCCAACTGACATTTTCAGAGTCTCAAATCTCCTAAACACATTTTCAGTTAATTTTTCCATTTTTTATTTATTAATCTTTTACAAAAATAGAATGACAATATCCTTTGAGGAACTTGACATTGTAATGACTTAGTGATCTTTGGGAGTCAATTATCAATCATAGCTTTTACGATCAACCAGTAACAAACTTATGCCTATTCATCACTTTACCACAGTCACAGGTGGTCTTGCCTTGTGCAATACAAAGTTTGATGTACTTCCAAGAAAGATTTCCTTTGGAAACCCAAGTCCACGTGCACCAATTACAATATGTTCAATTTTGTTTCTAGGATTATTGGCAAATGTTGTGAGATCAATTCCTGCAGCTCTTCCTGCAATAACTATCCCTTCAAATTTCACTTCATTTCCCTCTACTTTTTTTCTTGCAGTCTCAATGATTTCTTTAATTTTACTTGACCATTTTTCTTCTTTTATTTTTGGGGCATGAACAGCAGTAAACAATCCATGTGTTGTATCACTATGAACACCAATGATATTACCATTGGATTGTTTGGCAAATGAAATGGCCGTTTCTAATCCTTTAAGCGAGTGTTTAGATCCATCCAAACATACCATTATTCTCCTAACTTGCATGATTATGATTAATTTTTAATTGAATAAGCCTTTGGGTGATTTTCAAAATTGATTGTGTTTGTTTTTGAATCCAAATTTACAACCGACTCTCAATATGCAACTTCATTACCAACTAGAATTTTAAATGAATCGTCATCAAAGCTGCCAAACCCATATGAAAGTGTTAAAAAACTAGCCTAAAAAATCATTGTTGATCATCATTATGTTTGAGACAACTAATTGATTCTAGATTTTTTCTAAATTTCTTGGATGGTGATTTTCACTTGTTTCCCATTGTATCGTGAAATGTCATCTAAACGGTCTGTTGGAATTATTATGATTCTTCTCTCATTTCCGTTAATGTCCTTGCCTGACTTTGCAATTTTTGAAACAAATGTTATTTCCATATTTTTTCTAAAAGATCATTATATATAATTGTGTACTATTATACACATAGTTTATATACATTAAAGTACATAATTATACATAATATGAAATTCATAAATTACCTTAATAAAATAAAAAAATATCTTCGCCCAAATGATGATTTTGAGATAAAACAGGAAATTAGTAATGATGAAATCCAAGTCAAAATTGATCAGATAGGAACAGATTCATTCGGTCTTCAGGGAGTTCTCATACTAAAGACCGATGATGGAAAAGAATTCCCAATATCTGCATTCTCTGGTGAAGTTGCAAGGTACATTGCAGGTTTTAGGGATGGTCAAAGGGATACCATTCCAACAATCTACAATTTAATTGAACAGTTATCAGAAGAGTCTGAATTATTCTTAGTAAAGGTAAAAATTTTTGATAGTGGTAATGCATTACGTGCAAATCTATACTTTAGTGGAAGAAAAAATATCATACTGAGAAATTTTAGAGCATCTGATGCAATAGCATTGGCTGCATATTATGGGGTACCAATCATTATGAGCAAAAATCTGTTTGAACAACAAGCAAAAGAACTGTCTTGACTGAACCGTTAAAAACAAGATTTTAAATCTAGAACCTAAAAATGTCAAGTAATTCAGGTTTTCAAGACATACTTTTTGGCATGTTAAAAGAAAATATAATCTATTAATTCAAAAAATGTGAATCATCTTTAGATAGATAAATATCCTTGTCTATATAATATTGAAGAGTTCTTGCCTATCTACAATCAAACACTAAAAGATCTACTACCACTATCTTTGAGTTCCACACCTGCAGTAAGCATTAGAAAAGAAAACGAAATATGGGTAGCCACGGGCATGCTAATTCATCAGTTGGAATCATTTGCAGATTCCCTTGTTGTAACCGAAGAAGATGAAAAGCCAATTGGAGTAATTGGAGGAAGAGAAATAATTGAAAATATTTTTAAAAATCCCACATCTGAATTTTTCGATGAAACCAAGGTAATTCAGGTCATGAATAAAGATCTTACAATCATATCTGAAAAAATTAAACTAAAGGAACTCCTTGAAAAATGGAAACAAACCAGAAGAGCATTTTCAATAATTCCCAACAATTTAGGAGGATATTCGGCCATATCTGGAAGAAAATTACTTGAAATTGGTGCTAATTGTACCACAAATTTGACCATTTCTGAATTACCACAGAAAGAAGTGACCACATTTGATCTCAACGACACAATGAGAGACATCATAAATTTAATGCTTGAAAAAAATACTCGAAAATTGAGATTAAAAAACACAAATAATTTCATTAGCGATCGGTTGATCATTCAAACTGTGGCTCAGGATCTCAATTTTTTTAGAAATACGACATTCTTGGATCAAAAGATAAAAAAATCATTCAAACTAGAAGAAGCAAAAAAAATTTCCAAGGATGTCAATTTGGCAGAAATTTCAAAGATTATGTATGGAATGTTACACCCTTACATATTTTTCCAAGATCAAGTGATCACACCTTGGGATATTTGCATGGCGTTACAATCAGATAGAATTGAATTTTTGGGATAGCTGAAAGAAAATTTTGAAGATTATTTCTATAAATAAAATTGAATTATAAAATACAAAAATTCAAAAAGTCATTTGTTTTACAATCATGGTAATAACATTTGATTTGTTCAATACATAATTTGACGTGCCACTCAAAAATGAGGTTATCATCAAGTCTGACTCAAGTGAATCGATAGCAATCATGTTAAATCTTTTTTTAAAATTCAACAATTTATTAGCAACCTATTTCATTAGAGATATTTTTAAATAATTTTCCACAAGATAGAACTCAATTAAATCTCACATACCTCATATTATTAAAAATATCATGGAAAAATGAAATTCGAATATTAATTCGTGACAAACCACATAAAAAATTAATTTACCTGTACGAAAATGTAGATTATAATTCCAAGAAAATTTTTCATTATAAAGGCAGATGGAAGTAAAGTCCAATTCAACGAGAATAAAATTTTGAGTACCTGTATGAGGGCTGGGGCAAGTAGAAAAATTGCAAAAAGGATTTTGAAAAAAGTACGTTCGGAAGTATATCGAGATATGGGGACTAGTGATATCTACAAGTTGGTATTAGGTGCTATTTCAGAAGAAAAGGATGAAAAAGCATTGCAGCAAAAATACCAATTAAAAGATGCAATTATGAAATTAGGACCTGCAGGTTTTGCTTTTGAGAATTTTGTTAAAGAATTACTTGAACACAGGGGTATCCAAATTGAAAAAATCAGAACATATGTTAAAGGAAAATGTATTAATCATGAAATAGATTTGATTGCAATATTAGATCACAAAAAAATCATGGTAGAATG
Source organism: Candidatus Nitrosopumilus sp. (assembly GCA_022758935.1). Taxonomy (GTDB): domain Archaea; phylum Thermoproteota; class Nitrososphaeria; order Nitrososphaerales; family Nitrosopumilaceae; genus Nitrosarchaeum. Next base: position 10,003 of record JAEMQG010000010.1, read on the forward strand.
CAAATATCATTCTCACCGTGGAAATTATGTTGGACTAAAAGATACACTCTATACACATGCTAGATTTTTGGATACACAGCCAAAATTTGACGGCGAGGCAATTGTTTGTAATACCAAAATATCTCAAGATGCAAAAAAATATGCAAAATGCATTGGCCAACAAGTTTTTTCTTGGGGATATCCACCAGGAAAAAGCCTAGAAAAAATTATTGAGGAGAATAAATTATATCCGATCACCATTTTAAACCCAAATTCAAGAGAATTAGAAGCATTCTTTGAAAACAACATTATGATTGCAAAAAATATTCTAAAATTTGACGAAAGTTATTTATCAAAAATAACGGGCATATCTAAAAAAAGAATCAACTACTTTCAAACACTTGTAGAACAAATTATCCAGTAGATATATTTAGAATATGTTGTATTTTCAATACAGAGAATCATGTATGATTATTAAATACTAATAAGGAATTTATTCAGTATGAGTGATCAATTTTGTCATTGTGGTTCTTGCGGTCATGAAAAAATAACTGAGTGTTACACAAAACATTGTACATGTTGCTTAACCGATCATCAGGGCTCCTTTGGGAAAAATAGATAAAATAGATTTAAAATAAATAAAATGAATCGATCGATTCCAGAAAAATTAAATTTGCTACTTACAAGATTATCAAAATAGATAATTATATTACAATATTAAATAGCACAAAGACAAGTTTTACCCAATGACAGAAACAAAAATTACTCCGAAGAAATCTACTGGAATAGCCCCCTTTTGGACATCTAGTTGGGCAGATATGGACAAATCAATAGAAAATCTACGTAGAGACATGGAAAAAACTTTTTCCTCGTTTCCATCAATACACATGCCAAAAATGTCACAGACATCATGCGATGTTATAGATGAAGGCAATCAATTTCGAGTCAAAATGGACGTACCAGGCATAAAGAAAAACGAAGTCAGTCTCAATGTTACGGATAATTCTTTAGAAGTATCAGCAGAACATAAAGAAGAATCTGAAGAAAAGAAAAAGAACTATCTTCGAAAGGAACGTAGTCA
>JAEMQG010000120.1 GCA_022758935.1 Candidatus Nitrosopumilus sp.
AGCAAAAAGAAAGTAAAATAAACATTAATTTAAAATGTAATCCTATTTTATATTTTCTATATTAAATAGCATAACTCACTAACATTTAGCGTGTCAGAAGCATCAATTACAAAACAATAGCAGTGAAGTCACTCTACAAATCAATCCATTCTCATTTTATGAGAGCCGTAGATATGCATTAAATGCACTTTAGTGAATATAGTCTATGAATAATTCACTAAGAACAAGTAGGGATACATTCTTGTCAGCAATACAAAACAAAAATGATCCGTCTTTAAAATTTATCGTGTGTGAGGTAAAATAATGCCCACTTTGGTTTTGTCTTCGTTGATTCTATATGTCACAATATCTATGATTATAGGATCTATTGCACACACTGGAATCAAGTTATTACGAATAAGAAAACCAAAATGTGTATCCCCAGAGATTAAGAAATGAAAAAAAGATATTTCCTAGTTTTTCTTCTTCTTCTAGTTCCAATTTCTGCCTTTGCAGATAATGGAAGAAATAACGATGTTCAAAACTTAGGATGGGTAGCGATAGGAACTGGAATAGTCGCAATGATCCCAATCATTGCATCTCACAAAATAAAAAAATATGTTACAAGCAATAGTGCTGGCATGTCGACTGTAGAAACATCGTCAGCATACAAATCAATTTTGAATCTCCATATCATTCTAAATTCTGTGGCATACTTTGCTGGAATGGCTCATGGAATATTACTTGTAAGACACATGGACTCAATATCGTTGTCACTTGCAATCACAATGACTGTGATAATGATAAGTGGAATATTGTTAAAATATTCCCAAACTAGAAATATCAAACTATTCAACAGGTTACTTCACGGGCAAATTCTATTAGTGATTCTACTTGTTGTACTAATTTCTATTCATGTAATTATCATGTTCTAGTTTCAACAATAAAAAATTGTAATGACATCTTACTCACGGTAATACAGTAGATAATGGTCATGAAATTACTCTGAATTTGGAGTTTAATGGAGGAGGGTATTGTGATAAATGGAATTGATTTTTCCGAGTGTCACAAATCAAGATAAACCCACATAGACGTAAAGCTACAAAGCGTCATATTATCAAGGCTAGCATTAATACACGTTCAGGAATAATCTGTATTCTTGTCTTTTGAACACTGCTTCTCTCTTTGTTCAGGTAAAGAATACCGTATGAAATAGGATGACAAAATGCGTAAAATAACAGCATATAACCAATTAATTTATGAATCCGCGGTGCAAATACTTGATAGATGGTTCACTATTACATTAAAAAAATAAAACGCCTTTCTGACATGCCAGTAAACTGTATGAATTGCGGTAACGTTGATCTCGCAATAGATGTAGTATTAGCTTCAACTGGTCCAACTCAGGAAAACACCGACTACAGACCGTCGGTTCTATGTCTTGCATGTGAAACGCTGATGATAATTACAAGTGAATCAGGAGTAGGACTTGGATTGCAGGCTTCTATAGGCAATGAAATAACAGTCAGAAATTAAAAATTGTAAAACAATCAAAAAACTGAATCGTAGAACATAAATGAATTAGATTTATTCTGATTTTGTTAAAAATGCTCTATTAAGTCTAATAAATTTAAAAGTGTCATTACTAGTAAGAATCCAACAATTGAACAAATTATTTTTCTTGTTGATTCCATTATTCATTTCGGGGTTCATTCACCTTTGGAATCCTGTTGGGTATCCTGACATATTCTTTGATGAAGGAATTTACATGAGACGTGCCATCAATTTTCTTGATACAGGAAATCCTCAAGAAGATTATCTTTATGACCACCCATATTTTGGTCAAATTGCAATCGCATCAATTCTTGCGATAACAAACTATTCAGATTTTCATCCATCTTCAGAACCAGAGTCGTTACAATCATTGTACATGACTCCCAGAATATTTATGGGATTGCTAGCAATACTAGATACATTCCTAATCTATAAAATCGTTGAAATAAAATATGGAAAAAATTCTGCATTTCTGTCAGCAACTCTTTTCGCAGTATTGCCATTTACATGGATTTTAAAAAGAATACTGTTAGACTCTGTTTTACTACCTCTCGTGCTAGGATCTATTTTCCTTGCACTCTATTCTAGCAAAGCAAGACAAAATGCTCCATGGATTATTTCTTCAGGCATTTTATTAGGTTTAGCAGTGTTTACAAAGATACCTGCTTTTACAATGATCTTTGTAGTGGCATGGATTGTATATACAAACAGAAAAAAACTTTCTGACGTATTATTACTGTTGATCCCGTTTGTATTGATTCCGTTAATCTGGCCTGCCAATGCAATTATGCTTGATCAGTTTGATCTTTGGCAAAAAGATGTATTGTGGCAATCACAAAGATCAAATAGTATTTTTGGTGTACTGGAATCTTTTTTTGTTGTAGACCCTTTGATGTTTATAATTGGTTTCTCTGGAATATGCCTGGCAGCAATACGTAGGGATAAATTTCTCTTGTTGTGGTTTATACCATTTGTAATATTTCTAAGTTCATTTGGATACAAGCAATATTTTCACTGGATTATGATAATTCCAGTAATGTGTATTGCTGCAGGTATATTACTAGAGTCAATCTGTAATTTTAAATTCATGAAAAAAAAATCACTTTATTTAGTAATCATATCTGGAGTTTTGATTTTTGGTTTTATCAGCACATCTCTTTTGATTATTAATGACATATCCCTAAATCAATTTAATGCGCTATCATATGTTTTGAAAAACTATGATGATGATGTCACCATTCTTGCAAGTCCGGTTTACTCTTGGATATTATATGATGTATTTGAACGAGAAAACGTACCCAAGGATTATTCATCTATTTTGTTTTATCCCATAACAACCGAAAAAACAGTAATAATTGAAGATGCCCATTATAGGATAGATCTTAAACGAGGCTCACAGTTACAAGACGCCTTAACCAAGTCTGAGATAAAACAAATTTTTGAGGGAACAGTGGTTAATTTTGATTCTAATATGTATCCCTACACCAGCATACAAAATAATTTTGAAGCCTCAGAGATCAAGATCCGTGAGGGAATAGGCATACACTAGTCAAATTTTACAATTTAAAAATTTATTATGACATTAATCTGGTTAGTCCATGTTGTCTAGTATAAGTAATGCCGAAGTGTCGATTGTAATTCCTACTTATAACGAATCAGAAAACATCAAGGGAATCCTACATTTAATCAAAGAACACCTCCCAAAAAATACAAATGTTGAAGCAATAGTAGTAGATGACAACTCACCTGATGGAACGGGTAAAATTGCAGAAGCGTATTTTGAATCATTAAAGGAAAAAACTAGATATACTATCAATGTCATAAATCGAAAAACCAAAGAGGGCCTTAGTGCTGCAATATTAAATGGAATACAACAAGCGAAAGGCAAAATAATTGTTGTGATGGATAGTGATTTTTCTCACCCTCCACAACTCATACCGAAACTTGTTGATGCATTGAGACAATCAAAAACAGACATCGTTGTTGCATCGAGATATCTTAACGGTGGCTCAATACAGGGATGGTCATTAAAACGAAAAATAATCAGCAGGATTGCAACCATCATTGCCAAAAAAGGCCTTGGAGTAAAAGAATCTGATCCAATGTCTGGATTTTTTGCATTTAACAAAGACATAATCAAAGGAATTAACTTTGATGCAATAGGTTACAAATTCCTTTTGGAAATGATTGTAAAGGTAAAGGGTGCATCTATCAAAGAGATTCCATATACATTTTCAGATAGACAAAATGGGAAGAGTAAGCTTGGAACAAAAACTATTTTAGAATACATTCATGCAGTTTGGAATCTTTACAGATATGGGAAAAAGAATCAACGAAATGAAAAAAGAACATCAGTTAGATTTGTGTCAAAGGCAGCTAGATTCTTTTCAGTTGGAGCATCAGGATTAGGAGTGAATTATCTTACATCCGTTTTACTTACTACTAATTTGGATATGTGGTACCTTCATGCAACTATACTTGGAATTGCATTTTCAATTACTAGTAATTTCTTTTTAAATAAATATTGGACATTTGAAGATAGAGATTTTGCTACAAAACGTACAATTATTCAATTCGGTAAGTTCTCAGCATTTAGCTCCATTGGTGCATTGGTTCAACTTGGGATCGTCTATTACTTGGTAGATGAAATAGGTTTATCGTATCCAAGTTCACTACTGTTAGCAGTTACCACTGCCGCATTTAGTAACTTTGTTTTAAATAAGAAATGGACATTTAAGGAAAAACTTTGGAGTTAGTTTTAGTTAAAAACCTCTTTAACTATTGTAATGAATAATGAGCGTCACAAAATAATACTATCCCGTGTGATAATGTCTTTGCTGTTATGCTTATTCCATCTTGTAATCCTTTACCACAAACATAACATTCTACTTCAGTCACACTAGATTTTATTTCAGGTATTTTTATAAAAGTTAGATCTTGCATCAATGTCGATTTATTCCCGCGCATGATTGCATTGTAATAGACGTGTTATTATATAAAGGTACCGTACCATACCGTAATAAACTTGCTTGTGTTGAACCGATTCAAATCAAAGAAAAACAGTAAAAAACATCATCTAATCAATTTAAATAATAACCCTGTAGAAATTTGTCTATGGGTGGATACCTTTGGAAAATCTCAACCAAAAATAATACCTCTAGCGTTAACTGAAAACCAATTTCAGATTTATAATAAAATTTCCAGAAACTATTCGCATACGTTTCTCTTTGAGTCATTAACTGGTCCTGAAGTACTATCTGAAACTTCTGTTATGGGATTTGACCCCAAAGTAATTCTCAAAGGATATTCGGATAGAGTTGAAATCATCACAGAGGGGAAAATGGAAACTGTTCAAACAGTTGATCCATTTGAAGAACTAAAAAAAATAATAGGAAAATCAGAAGATCAGAGTTATAGATATTTGGGCGGGGCAGTAGGAGTTGTAAATTACGATGCAATTAGACTGGTAGAAAATATTCCTGATACCCATAATTCGCCG
>JAEMQG010000007.1 GCA_022758935.1 Candidatus Nitrosopumilus sp.
AAGAAATGGTTTATGTTGTTATTTTTTTGTTATATCTTGTGTTGGATGAACTGTTGCTGGTTTTACTGGTTCTGGTGGAACTGGTGGTGGTTGTACTGGAACTGGTTTGGTTGTACTACCTGGTAATACTGGTGTAGTACCTTTGCCTGCAATAATTCCTTTTAAAATAGGTGACAAAATTTATTCAAATCAAGATAGTCCTATAAAAGCATATTCAGACGTAAATCGTTCAATTTATTTAAAAGAGTTTTATAGAGGGGAATATATTGGTGAAATAGTTTTCATAACTCCTTTTTCAAAATATTACCAAATTAAAAAAACTAATGGAACATTTTATGCTCCATTACCTGATACTTTTTTTTATGTAGATTCAAATAAAGGGTACAAAAAATGATTAAACGGAAATTCAATCAATTAACAAGTATCGAAAAATTAAGGATTAAACAAATGCTTTTAGAATCTGAAAATATGGAAGATTTTTTGTTAATCCTAAATGATTGCTTTGATATGAAAAATAATGTTGCTGGATCAATTACTAAAAATATGATTTCCAGTCAAATGATAAATGTAGTGTTACCAATGCTGAATCCTTATGAAAAATGATTTTAATAAATTACCTGTTACATTAAGATATAGTATATATGCTGGTGCTGGATTGATTGTTTTTTTTGTAGGTAGAAAAATAATTAAAGACATAACTACAAAAGTTAAGTTAAAAAAAGTATTAAAGGATCAGGAAGATTCAGTGGTTAAAGTTACAATCATTGATCAGGGATCAGGAACTGGAGTGACAACTAACTTGAATTTATCTTTGATTGCTGGTACCATTTATGATTCATTTTACAACAATGATTTTTTTGACTGGACTGAAGATGAAACAAGGGCGATCAATGAACTTAAAAAAGTTCCTAAGCAATACATACCACAATTATCACAAATTTATTCAGATACCTATCAAAAAAATCTACAAAATGATTTTATTGAATTTTGTGATTCTGATGAAATGGAAAAAATTGATTATTTATTTAACTAATGGAACTGGATCAGGACAATTTTGACAATGCTACTTTATTAGTAATTAACAATTTTGAGGGTGGATATTATCACCCTTATATGATTGCTGATCTTCGTATTAAGACAAACGAAAAACAAAGAAACTTTTTAAGAAATTCAGGTGAAACTATGTTTGGGCTGGATCGTTCAGCTGGTCACTCATTGTACTATTCCAGTGCAAAAAAAACTGATGATGTTTTTCAAAATTTACAATATATTCCATACTACAAATTTAAAAATCAGGCAAGTGCTGATTTTTGGACTATTTTAGACAATAACAATGCTTCAACAAATTGGAAATGGAATTATTATGGTGGAATTAATGAAAATAAACTTAAAAAATTAGCAAGTAAAATTTTATTTCCACAATTTAAAAAATACGTTGATCAATTCAAATGGTCAGATAAAACAAAGCAAATAGTTTACAATGATCCAAAATTGTTATTCCATTTTATTTATGCAATTTGGAATGGATCAGGATTCTTTCAAAAATGGTCAAAGAAATTAAATGAAGATGTCGCAAATGGTTTATCAAATAATCAAATTTTACAAAATCAACTAAATTTAAGATCCATTTCAGCCAATGGAACTGATTTGTCAGCTGGAAAAATGGTCAAATTATTTAATAGTCCTGAATTTGATCAAAAAATAATTGATAAAAAAAAAATTTTGATTGTCATTCCTTTGCTTATTTTGATCGGTGGGGTTTATCTCTTAATTAAAAATAAAAAATGATTTTATTCCTTTTGAAATTGCTTAAAAAGAAAAAAAAAGCAAAAAAAAACTAAAAATAAATACTTCAACGAAATGAGAAAAGTAAAAAGAGTAAAAATATCAGCATATAAACGCAAAGCAAACAAAGTAAAAGAACATTTTAGAAGATTAGATGAATTTCACCAACTGAATGATGGTGGTCAGGGTGTAATTGATGTGATTAATGCTATTGGATCGGCAAAACCTGAAGTTAAAACTACATTAGCGATTGATGAACAAACTGGAACAATCTTAAAGAATATAGGTTATACTCTTGCTGGTGCTATTGTTTTAGGTGCTGTGATCAGATTAAAAGCAAAATAAACAATCAGCACTGGTGTCAGCTGGTGGATCACCTGATCAGCTGTAAAATCTAAAAATCATATTAAAAGCAAAATAAAAAAATCTATTTGGTTTCTGAATTTCCGACATAGGTTAATTTAACTATCTCAAAAGGGTAGTTTTTTTTTTGCACATACCTTACTAACATACCTTACATTTGTTCAAAATCAGTTTAAAATCAGTCAAAAATTGTGATGAATTAGTACTTATTTAGTTCAAATTTGTACTGAATTTACTAATGAATTAGTATATATTCAGGCATAAAAACAACAAAATCAGGCAAAAATCTGGCGATTGGTCACCTGATTTCAAGCAAATCTTAACTGGTTTGCTTTTTTTATTAACAAATTATTACACTATTTTATTAAAATTATGCTTGTTTGAATATCAATCTTTTATGTTTTTTAGCTTAAATAATCACTTTAATTGAATGTTGATCCAGTATTGAAATTTGATTGAAAATAAATTTGGAACGTAACTTTTTTTTTTAGAGTATTGTGTAGTCGTAACAAAATTAACTGGATCTAAAAACACATAAAACAAGCACTAATTTTTTTAATAATTTTGTAAACATAATACTCAACTAAAAAAAAACCAAAAAAACCAATCGCCAATGAAAAATCAAAAAAAACTAAAAAAAATTTCAGATGCTTTTTATCTGATTAATTCAATTTGTTGTGATTTTCACGACAATCAAATGGATCGTAGTGATCCAAACATTGAAATTGCATATTGTCAATTACAAACTTGTTTAACTTTGCTAAAAAATGTACCTTTTTTAATAGGCAAAAATAATAGTAAACAATTTGAAATGGAAAATGGAAATAAACACACTCAATTTGATATGTCAGAAATAGAAAGGGAGGAATCAATATGATCCAGCCACAATCACACAAACCTGATCCAGCAAAAGCCAGTTTTAAACTGATCGTATATTTCAAAAATGGTCAAAGTAGAAAATTTTACAACTATCATTCAGTATGGAATAGTGATCTAAAAAAACCAGTTAAAAACGAACTGGTTGGATTGCGAAAACTGGAACGATTGGTTGAAACAAAATATCACGATCAGTATGATACTGCACTGATCTATCACATAGCTGGTAAACTGATAAGAAAGTATGTGTATAACAAACAAATCGTTTGTCAACCTACCTTTTCAGTATGGGAAAATGATCAGGTTAAATTGAAATTAGGTACTGAACAAAAACCTGAATTATGGTAAATTTAAAAGTAGTGATTAGATCAGGTGATCTAAAACCTTTGTATCAGTCTATCTTTTTAGCACTATCAGAAAATTTAGATAGTGTATATTGGGTTGATTTTTACAATATCAATTCCTTAATTGATAAGATGAAACGTAAAAAAAGTGAAGATTTTTATTTAATAGCAAAGGACAAAAAAATTACTTTAAAATTTGATATTAATGAATCTGAATCATATCGTGTTTTGTGTTTAAAAAAATCAATTATTTGGGAAGATGTTTTTTTTACTTTAATTAATCGTGATGTGATCCAGCAACTTGATATTCAAACACACGAACTTAAACGAATAATTGTTGAAAATTAATGCTGGACTGATCACTAAAGAAAGTGAGTGATCAGGGTAATAATTTGAATAAGATCATTTTACACTTTTCTGATCTTAAAACAATTTTAAAGGACTGAACGTAAAAATTTAGTCCTTTTTTTTTTTATCTTTGTTAGTCAACTAATAGAAAATAAAATGGAACACTTAAACGAATGTATTACTTTTCTTATTACAGCTGGAATTTCAGCGATTGTCAGATACTTTGAAAAAAAAAGAATGTTGAAAGATTTGAAAGAATCGGAACACTTTAAAAAATGATATTAAAAAAAAAATATATTTCCCTGAATGATTGCTTAAAACATATCAGACTTCAAGTAGAAGAATCAATTAATTTTCAAAAATCTTTTGTACCTGATTGTCCTGATCCTGAATCTTTATTTTTGTGGATCAAACCTTTTTTAAAATATCGTAAAGATCCCCCTGATCGTGAACTTTTACAATCAGCTGAAACATTGATATTCCATAATTATTATGGAATCACTGGAACAGGCGATTGTGACTGCTATTCAATTTTTTGCTTGTCGGCTTGTATGGTGCAAAAATGGAAAGGAAAAAAAATGTGGATCAAATTAGCTGGAAGATCTAAAATTGCACCAGTTCACATTTGGTCAGGTGTTGATATAGCTGGAAAAGAATATCCAATGGATCTTACAAATCCTTTACCAATGCAAGAACGTGACTATCAATATATTCAGAAGATTTACTTAAAGTGATACTTTATGTATAGTTTTTTTAATAAAATTTTATTTACTTGATTATCAATACAATAACAACTTTTATTTAAAGTAGTGATTGAATATAAAAAAATTTAATTTACTTTTGAATTATGTATTTAGAATTAGCTGAAGGATCAGATCAAGTCAGTCCATATATTCAAATTCCTACTGAAAATGGATTGATTCAAGTAAGAGAAGATCAATTTGATTCATTACCAACTGATCAATGGTCAGCCCTGATGAATAAACTTGCGCCATTTCAAACAAATGCTGGTTTAAATGAATCTTATCAGTTAGGTGACAAAGCCACAAGAGAACGAAGAAAAGAGGCAAGGACAAGCAAAAAAGAAGCAAAGGCAAAAGAAAAAGAATCTAAAACTGAACGTAAAGAATTAAAGCAACAAAGCAAAGCCGATAAACGAGCAAATCGTAAACCAGTGGATTTCGCTGGAATAATTGATTCAGCTGGAAAAGTAATTGGTAACATTACTGGAAAAGGTGGTGATACTGGTGGTGTTGAATCAGTTGATACTGGTGGTGGTGGTGATACTGGTGGTGGATTGCCTAAATGGGTGATTCCAGCTGGAATCGGTTTGGTTGTTTTAGTAGGTGGTTACTTTTTATTAAAAAAGAAATAAGATGAAAAAAACAAGACGTAAAAAAAGGATTTCAAGTCCAAAGAGATTGTCAGCTGGAAGATCAGTAAAAAGATTTACCAAACGCAAACGCAAAGGTTTGTCTGAATTATTTTCACCAAGTACTGCAATCGCTGGAGCTAAAACTATTGGTGCTGGTGCTATTGGTGGATTGATTTCAGGAATAGCAACAAAAATGTTAACTGATCAAAAACCTTTAACACGTTATGGTTTACAAGTAGGTGCTTCGTTCATTACTTATGCTTTGTTAGGATTTCCGTCAATGGCAAGTGGTATGGCTGGTGGCTTTGTAGCTTTGGAAACTGCTAAAATGATAGATCAAAGTTCAGCTATGAATGAAGATTCAGACATATATGCTGATCCTGATGCAATCAACCAACTACCAGCTATGATGAGTGAAAATGGCGATCCTATCACATTAGCACAATCAGATGAGGGAATGGTTTACTTGAATGAAAATACTGGAGAAGTTACATTAGCTGAAGATGTATATCTTCAGGAAGATGTATATCTTCAGGAAGATGTATATCTTCAGGAAAATGATTCAATTTATCCTGAATACGCAACCGAATACTAAAATTTAACCTAAAAATAACCAACTAATAAATAACAAAATGGATTTAAGATCAAGAGGTGCAAACCGATTCAATTCTAAAAAAAGTGGAGGTGTAGGATCACCTTTCCAAAATGTAACAGCGAATAGTAAAATCGCTATGGTTAACAATGCTTTGGGAAACCGATCATTGAAACGAAATCAGGGATCTTCTGTTGAGGTATATGATTATATCACACAAACAGCTGGAACAATCGGAACAAGTCAAACATTGACGTTTTTCAGTAATGTAAACACAAAAAATTTTCCATTAACAAACGTGCAACAAAATCAGCTACAAGTAGGAGAATCCCTATCAGTAGAATATATTGCTTTCACAAGAATCAGTCAGGTAACTGCAACTGGATCAATCACTGAATGTACTGCACTGGTGACAACTATTGGTGGTATGAATTTAGGTCAATTTTCTTTCAACCTTGATAATTCACGAATCATAAAAATCAATTCCTTGATCCGTACTAATTCAGTATTCAATCCAAAAGGTACTACTGGTGTCAGTAACTTATATTTTCCTGATACTGATCTTGTAATTCCCCCACAAATCAGTTATACACTGGAACTTCGCACTCCAGTAAACAATGATACAATTGCAGCTGGTACTACTATAAGTTATGGTTGTCACTTGTTTGGAACTGGATCAATTTTGAATCTTAAAACAAACGTATAAACTAATCAGATTTTAGAAAAATTAGGAAAGGATATTATTTCCTTTCCTTTTTTTTTGGAATCAAAATAAAAAAAAAATGGATAATTATTTAGCTAAAAAATTAGGACAAATTAACGTTCGAAATTCAGGATTTGGAAAAACAAATTCAGCTCACCCATTACAAAATATGGGTTACACTTTAGATCAGGTAAAGTCACTGGTTGACAATGCTGAAAAAGTTATTGGAATCAATTTCACTTCGATTGCTGGTACTACTCAACCAAACATTCAGATTCCAGCTACTGCAAAGTATATGGTTGGGTTTGCTTTTGCTGGTGCTGGTGCTACAACTGATACCTTTTCTTTGTTAATAAATAATGAAAGGGCGATTGATAATGGATCAGCACAAGCATATCAGATCAACACTGGTCGACCTGATACAGCATATTTTCAATTTTTTAGACCGGTTGCCGGTGCTACTGCTATAAATTTAAATTATACTTCTACTGCTGGAGGAACTGCAATCGTATTTCAACTAATTTACATTTAATTAATGTCACAAATTTTAAGTCCAAAGATTGAACAACTGGCTTTTCAAGGCAAATGTCGGTGGGTAGTTTTTAATACTGGTTATACCAGTGCTATGACCTTACCTTGTCCAGCTGGTGGATTTATACTACTTCGACAAATTATATATCACCCTTTTTATCAGGGTGCTAATCGAAATGCTCAATTACTTAATGTTGCTCACCAAATTAGTATTTGTGAACAAGGAACAAAGACAGAATTAATATATCAATTTCGTGATCCTATTGGTCAGGTTACTGATCTGAATGGTGCTGGTATTGTACACAATGTTGCTACTTCAAACGCTTTGATTGTAGAAACTTTTGCGACATACAAACAAAATGTAAACATTGACATTCTTAACATTCCTGATGTCAGTGCTGGTGCTTATGGTGGTGCTGTTGCTTTTCAAACCAATGCTCAAGAACGTCCTTTGCCTTTGGGTTATGGTGCAACTGCAACCATTCCAACATTTGATATTTCAGGTGCTGGAACTGAAACCTACTTTCCAGCTGGTCAGGAACGTCTATTTGCTGGATTGGTGTTCGCTGGTGCTGGTGTTCGTGATACTCTTCGATATAATTACAATAATGCAAGACAAATTCAAACTGCAACTGCTGGTGACATTGATCGCCAATATCAATTTCCCCTGATGTCATTTGGTTGTTGGGTGTTTAATATACCGATCAGTGAATATCTTAATTACTAAAATTCAGAAAAATGGAAATCAAATCAAATCAGATCGCTGGAATCATATCAAAAAATGATTTTAAGCATATAAATCTAATGGGAACGGAAAAGACATTTCAACACTTTAACCGATTGCCTAAAGATTTAAAAAAAAAGATAATTTCAATTCAAAAGGATATTAAACAAAATCCTGATGAAAAATTTTCTATCAGCTGTAAACGTGTACCTAATGGTGATCTTTGGGTTTATCAAATAGAAAATAAAAATTATCTTTCTGAATCACCAGTGCAAACACAAAATCCAATGTTTTATCAAAATAGTCAACAACTGGAAAAATTTCAAACACTTGACGCGTACAAAATGCAAATGGAAAAGATTGCTGGATTGGAGAAAGAAATTGAATTAATGAAAATGGAAACAATGTATAAAAGTCAGCTGAATGAAAAACCAGCTGATGATCCAATGAAATCATTTTCTACTAATATAATGCCAATGTTTATTCCTTTGCTGGAAAAATATATAGAAAATCAAACTTTAAAAAATCAAATTAAATTGAACGAATCAGGACAAAAAACAACAATACAAAAACAACCAGCTAAAACTGGATTTCGACCTATTCCTGATATTAATTCTGATCGGTGGGAATCTTATCTTGACTATTTAGAAAATCTAAATACACAAGATTTTGAAACTGAAATAAAATACTTATCAAATTACAAACCTGATCACTATAAAATAATTTACGATACTTTTTTAAACGAAGAAGAAGAAACTGAACAAACTGAACAAACTGAAAATGAAACTGAATAGAACGCAAAAAATACTTTTAGGAACTGCAATCACTGGTATAGGTGGTTATTTTTTATACAAATATTTTTTTCCAACTGAAGAAGATGTTGAAACTGGTGGTGGTGGAACTGGTGGTGGTGGAACTGTTTGTGGTTGAACTGGTATTGGTGTTAATGGTCTTGTTGTTACTTGT
>JAEMQG010000014.1 GCA_022758935.1 Candidatus Nitrosopumilus sp.
CTGCCTCAATATCTTTCTCATCATAATTTTCAGTTTCTGGAATTACTCCATCAAATGCTTTTTTTGTAAATCCCAATGCGCGATTAACAAAGTTCCCAAGATTACCAATTAATTCCGAATTAATTCTATTTGTAAATTCATCCCAATCAAAATTCAAGTCATCTTGAGAGTATGGATTAATGGCAACAAGATAATATCTCAGATAATCAGCCGGATAGTATTCTAAAAATTGTCTTAATCCAATGTACCAGTTTCTGCTTTTTGAAATTTTCTTTGATTGTAATGTGAGATGACCCCTAGTTGGAATAAAATCTGGAAGCTTGTATTCGCTGTTTAGCCCTAAACGCATTGCAGGCAAAAATAGAAAATGATGATAAACAATATCCTTACCAATAAAATGGTAAATGTCTGCAGAGTTCCAAAACTCTTTTCCATCTATACCTTTTTCATCAAGGAATTTTACCGCGGTGGAAATGTATGCCAAGTGATTATCAAACCAACCATAGAATACTTTATTTTTAGCACCCTCAAGTGGCACTGGAACGCCCCAAGAGATATCACGTGTGATATCCCAGTCAATAAGGCCAGATTTTATCCAGTTTTGAACGTATTTTTTTACATCTTTTTGCAGATTGTTATTTTCATCTAGCCATTTGTATAATGAATCGCCAAAAGTTTTAAGCTTGAAAAAGAAATGACTTGTCTTTTCTTTAGTAGGAGTTTGTCCACAAATAGAACACTTTGGATCAGATATTTCTTCAGGAACCCGTCCGCAACTTTCGCAAAGATCAGAGTACTGATCAGCCGCATTACAGTAAGGACAAACGCCCTTGACATATCTGTCAGGTAGAAATTTTTTATCATTGCTGCAGTAAAATTGAATGATTTCTTTTTCGTAGATATGACCTGCCGCATTGAGTTTCTTAAAGACATCCTGAACAAATGCAATATTTTCAGTAGAGCTTGTTTTATAAAAAAAATCAAAGTCAATCCCAAATGCAGTAAAATCATCATAGTCACGTTTATTCCAATGCGCCACATATTCTGAGGGAGTTTTTCCTTCTTTTTCAGACTGGATCAAAATTGGAGTGCCAAAATCATCAGATGCACAAATATAGTAGGCCTCAACCCCCTTTAGTTTTAGGAATCTTGTGGTGACATCAGCCGGCAGATATGTTGATGCAACATGTCCTAGATGTATCTCCCCGTTTGCATATGGCAATGCACTAGTGATGATTGCTTTGGATCTCATTGATGATTTTAATTGTAATAGAGATTAAAAGCTAATCTTTTCATGATTCAGGCCAATCGCCATTACACAAAAGACATTTGCCCCTATACCCAGAATAACGATCATCCCAAATTAAAACAGCCGATTTTTTCCCACAGTGATTACAAAAAAGTTTCTTTGGTTCAGCCATGCAAAATTAGCATTATTTAAGATATAATAAATCGTTAGCAAGTGTTATAGAAAATTAGGTGATTAGCTTACAACTAGTTATCTCATTGTATGACATATTTAGGGTAATGATGCTAGGGCCTAAAATTGGAATGGGTGTGAGATTTGATTCAGAAAAAGATGTAGAGTCGTTTTTAGAAGATCAGATGGTATCATTCAAAGAAATAGATCATAGTTATTGTGTGGGTATAGTCGATATTGTAAACTCTACACAGATTACAGCAAAACTATCACAAGTAAAAGCATGTGAGTACTATACCGTGTTTCTTAACGCTTTAGGCTACATTGCAGAAGCAAACGGAGCAACTGTTGTAAAAAACATTGGAGACAGCATTTTGTTTTACTTTCCAGAATTGTCAAAAGACGAGGATGGTTTCTTAATTCCAGTCACATGTGGGAGAAAAATGCTAGAGGCATCAGAATTAATTAACAAAATATTTGCAAAAAATGAACTGCCTAAAATTCAATATAGAGTAAGTGTAGATTATGGGCCACTAATGATTGCAAATTATAAAACATCTTGTTGTGAAGACATATTTGGCTCAACTGTAAATCTCTGCTCAAAAATCAACCGCAGTGCAAAACCAAACGGAATGGTGGTAGGAAATGATTTCTATCAGATGATTAAAAAATCCAGACAACATAAATACACAGAGGTAAAAAAACTTCAAACGGGCCTAAGACAAGATTACCCAGTTTATGAGATTACTTTCTAAGTATACGAAAACCTTGAGATATTAATTGGAAAAATTACCAACTATGGGCATATTTGACTTGTTCTGGTGTGAGCTTGTCAATTTTTACATCCATTGCCTTTAGCGCATCAACTGCAACTTGTTTGTCAATTTCTTCTGGAACGTTGATGATTTTGTTGCCAATCTTTGCGTGATTTTTGAGAATATACAAAACAGATAGAATTTGATTAGAAAATGATTGAGCCATTACTTCTGGAGGATGTCCTTCAGCTGCAACAAGATTTGCCAATCGGCCCTCACCAATAAGATAAACACGTTTACCGTTTTTGAGTGTGCATTCATCAAGATTTGCCCTTACTCTTTTTACTGATTTTGATTCTTTGAGCAAAAACTTGCTATCAATTTCAACATCAAAGTGTCCCACGTTTCCCATGATTGCACCATTTTTCATTTGTAAAATGTGCTCTTTTCTAATTACACTAGTCATTCCAGTACAAGTAATGAAGATATCACCTACTTTGCAAGCTTGTGCCATTGGCATTACGTCAAAACTATCCATGTGAGCCTCTAATGCCTTTACAGGATCAATTTCAGTCACTATTATTTTAGAGCCCATTCCGTGACATCTTGATGCGACACCGCGTCCTACCCAACCATAACCTACAACCACTACTCTTTTGGATGCCAAAAGTAAATTCATTGCACGCAAGTATCCATCAACTGTACTTTGTCCAGTGCCGTATCTATTATCAAACATGTGTTTTGTATATGCCTCGTTGACCAAAATTACAGGATATCGAAGTTTTCCCTGATCTGCAACAGCACGGATTCGAGTAACACCGGCAGTGGTTTCTTCAGTAGCACCAAGAATTTTCATATTTTTGTATCTATTATCAAAATGTGCCTTTACATTCATGTCAGCACCATCGTCAGTCAAAATAGTAGGCTTGTGATTCAAGACTTGGTCAATACACCAATCATATTCTTTTACAGATTGTCCATGCCATGCATAAACATGAATGCCTTGCGATGCCAAAAATGCTGCAATATCATCCTGGGTGGTAAGAGGATTTCCACCACAGCACGCAACAGTAGCACCTAGTTCCTTTGCACCCATTAAAAGAACAGATGTCTCCTTTGTGATGTGTAAACAAAATCCAAGTGTGATTCCTTTGAGAGGTTTAGATTTTTTTAATCGATTAATGGTATTATCTAAAATTTGCATATGAGATTTAGCCCATTCATAAGACAATTTGCCGTCTTGGATCAGTTTTGCGGAGGACTTTACTTTACTCATGAATCACATCGATTTTTTGGTGTATAAAATCCTTAAGACATGATAATCAAAAACTAGTCTTTTAGATTTGTAAGAGATTAAACAATAAATAACTTTATTCTAGTTTGATTTCAGGATAATCTAACCACATATCTTTGTGAATAAATATCTGGCTAGTTTTGTTGTATTCGCTTACACTGCCATAACCATTAGAGCCAGTCAATGAAGGATATTCAAAATATAATGCAACATAGAGTGAGTCATTATCATCAGTAATTTTTTTCCACATGTCAGGTTTAATGAAAAACCAATAACTTTTTTCCATTTGTGGCAATACGGGTCCTAGGTTAAATTCAGACATTGGTTGTTTTAGAGATTCTTTTGTCAGTGGTGTTGTAGAGACAATGGATTTAGCCTTTACATAATTTGCAGGCAAGTCACCAAAGTTTTTAATTGTAATTGAGAATTGTAAATCTCCATTAATGGAGTTATCCATTCTTTTAATTCCAGTAATAGGGCCTATCCAGGGTCTGAGGCGGTATTCAGTTTCAATTTTACTCATTTTGGTAGAAGCCTCTAGATGACGAAATGTCATAAA
>JAEMQG010000130.1 GCA_022758935.1 Candidatus Nitrosopumilus sp.
AAACTTGGATCAGAGATTTCTAATAAAATTTTATTTTTTGATTTGTGGTGGAAAACTCAGATTGATGAAAAAAATGCAAAGAGACTTATCAAAGACGCAGGAGATCTCTCCGAATATCTAAGTCACAAGAGACTATTGGCAAAATATGCACTCAGTGAACCTGAAGAAAAAATTATCAATACTTTGGATGTTACAGGAATTTCTGCACTAGTGAAATTGTACGACAAGATGACAAGTGCGTATCAGTATCAGATGAAAATTGGAAATAAAACAAAAACGATGACGCGAGAAGAAATCACAAATTACATTAGAAGCACAAATGAAAAAATCAGAGAAACAGCATACAAGACAATTCTATCAAAGTATACAGAAAACAAGGGAGTAATAGGAGAGATTTACCAAAATATTGTTTTAAATTGGAAAGATGAGGGAATTGAAATTCGAGGTTACAAATCACCAATCTCAATGAGAAATATCGCCAATGATGTAGATGATAAAACAGTAGAGTCACTTCTCGCCATTTGTAAAAAAAATTCGCCAATATTTCAAAAGTTCTTTATTCAAAAAGCAAAGATGTTAAAAATAAAAAAATTACGCAGGTATGATCTGTATGCACCTGCAGCGACCCACATTAAAGAAAAAACTTACCAGTACGATAAATCAGTCAAGATTGTTTTTGAATCACTTGAAAGATTTAGCCCAAAGTTGGCAGAGTATGCTAAAAAAGTATTTAGTGAAAAACATGTGGATTCATCTGTCAGGACTGGAAAAAGAGACGGAGCATTTTGTAGCACTTTGACTCCAAAGATTACACCATATGTTTTGCTAAACTTTACAGGAAAATCAAGAGACATGTTCACACTGGCCCACGAATTAGGACATGCAGTACATAGTCAATCAGCTCAGGACATGTCAATTCTTGTGCAAGATGCGCCTTTGCCATTAGCTGAAACAGCATCCACTTTTTCAGAGTTGTTATTGTTTGATAATTTATCAGAGAAGATCACAGACGACGAGAAAAAGATAATGCTTTCAGAGAAAATTGACGACCTATATGCAACAATTATCAGACAATCATTTTTCACCATGTTTGAAGTAGATGTGCACCAGCAGATTGGGAAAGGAACCACCATAGATGAAATTTCAAAGACATATCTTCAGAATTTAAAGGAGCAGTTTGGCAATTCAGTCATTCTTTCAGAAGACTTTGC
Organism: Candidatus Nitrosopumilus sp.; assembly: GCA_022758935.1. Lineage (GTDB taxonomy): Archaea > Thermoproteota > Nitrososphaeria > Nitrososphaerales > Nitrosopumilaceae > Nitrosarchaeum. The sequence goes on from JAEMQG010000130.1 coordinate 1,212, forward strand.
AATAGAATGGAGTAGCATTCCTCATTTTTATCACACGCCATTTTACTGCTATGCATATTCGTTTGGAAATTTACTTGCATTATCTTTATTCCAAAGATACAAAAAAGAGGGAAGAGACTTTGTCCCATCATATATCAAAATACTTGCAGCTGGAGGTTCTAAAAAACCAGAAAAGATATTAGCTGAACATGGGTTAGACATCAAATCTCCAAAGTTTTGGCAAGAAGGATTTGATTATGTCGAGAGCCAAGTAAAGGCACTTTCAGCACTAAACTAGAATTTTTAATTTAATAATATGGGGCTGGCAGTCCAACGCACGGACTGCCAGCTTGTTCCCCGAACGGTTTGAATTCGATGTCAATCTCAAGCACGAGATTATCTGATTTAAATGTTTGAACTGTTACTCTGTTCTTTTGATTTAGTTTTTCTTTGGACTAGTCCGTAATCATTCATGATTATACAGATGAGCATTTCAAAAGTATCTTGACCCTAAAAATTCCTCTCAAAAGATACAATTTCATAAATATTCAGAGTTGAAAATACTGGAAATGATTTCAACGAAATTTAACTAAAAAATCATTTCATAATAGTACGAGCATAAACACAATATTAGTTTTGGAGGATATTTTGGCAAGATCAACAAAATTGAATTATGAAGTAGAAACAGATGAAAAAGTAAATGTTCTAAATAAGAGTAAACTTAATAATTTCATCATAAGTATTGCAACAATGCGGAAAATAATCATATTATTTGGATTAATTGGTTTGATTGTATTTACAACAAATTATGCATATTCCCAAGAGATCAAGCTTGCCACATTTCAAGAGACGGCACAAGTAATAATTGATAAAAGTTTATCAAAAAATGTTACAGCATCAATTACGCTTCAAAGTACCAGCATTCAAGAAATACAAATTCCAGCAGACTTGGAACAAAAAATTAGAGAGGACACCAGAGTCACTGCAGTAGTTTTGACAAATCAAAATCAATGTGTTTTAGGAGTATTTGATCAGTCATGCATAATCATAAATATTGCAAGAGACCCAGCAGATAAAAATTTCCCAGCAATTCAAAACAGTACAAAAAGAGTGGCAGAATTATTTATTGCTGAATTGAATCAGACATTTGATACAGATGCAAAATTTAATTCTATTTTTATTAACACTGGAGATAAAATGGGAAGTGCTTTTGAAACATCTGGAATAATTTCAGGTGTCGGAACAGTTTCTGCAGTATACACAATGCCAATGGAAGATACAAGTTCTATGTATGAAAAAATTTCAGTGATATTGTTACCAAAAATAATCAGAGAGTCAGGGGGATTTTATGACGTTGCAAAAAATCTGTCCAAAGAGGAGAAATCAAAAATGACATTTTCAATCATACCTACTGGGAATAAGTCATTATTACAATTGAAATTATCAGTCGATTATCCAAATACAGCCTCGTCAATTAATGAAGTCAGCCCACTAGAGTTTTTGAAAATAGATGAATTAAAAAGGTCAGAATATTTCTCAACAGGGTTTTATCCACTCAATTCAATATTGCAAGTTGGAGTATTATCTCCAGAATCAACCAAGATCTCAGATGTTAAAGGAGGCATAATTTCAACTCAAATAGTACAAGGTGAAAAAATTCCAAAAGAAATTACAAAAAATGGCTGGATTTTTGATCCAGATGAAGGAAAAATTATTCAGGGAAAATATATTTTTGGTGAAAAAAAATCAATCGGCAAAAATGAGTTGATTTTTTCATTGAGTGGGGGGGAGTTAAAAACGCCACAAAAACCAGTGTACCTTGATGAGTCAATCATAGTTGTAATAATAATCACGGTGATAGCTATTGGTGCTGCAATATTTTATCTCAAAGGATACAAAAAATAAAACTATACTAGTAAAACTGCGGCTGCAAAGACAGTAGTCCACTTGCCATCTCCATCACCTTTTGCTGACTGGGTAATGTTTTGTGTTTTGTATATCTGGCCAGAAATTGTCCATTGTTGTCTTTTTTCATCCCAGCTTTTATCGATATCAAATGGAATACCAAGTGAGGAAGCTAACATTTGTGCTGCAATATCTTCAGCATAGTCACCAGACTGCTGTTCATTTTGTCCATATGACTCATATTCTGAAAGATACCCATATCGATTAGTATCTTTTGGCCGGGCAATACCAACTGACGCAGCACATAATCGATGTGCTTCATTGGTTTGATTCTTTGAATAAATTGTAAATAAAATCTGCCCAGGGGTGATTTGTTTGAGACCTTCATTTTTAGAAATCAATTTTGCATTTGGTGGAAATATGCTTGAAATTAGAACAAGATTAGTTCCTGCAATTCCAGCATCCCTCAAGGCATATTCGAAACTTGTCAATCGATCTTCATGAGTACCTTTACCTTTTGTGAGGAATAATTTTTTGGCAACTAAATCAAGCAATTCTTTTTTGTTGTAATAGTTTTATTATTTATACTTTGATTGTAAAAATATCAATGAAGATTTTCTAAAAAAGAAGCGATCTCTTGACCATGTTTTTCTACATCAATATTTCGAAATATTTTTCTAATCATGCCACTTTTGTCAATCACAAAGGTGGAACGTTTTGGCAATCCAACGAAATTGAGTCCAGCATATTTTTTGCAAGTTTCTTTTGAAGGATCACTTAGATGCAGATATGGAATGCCATATTCATTTACAAATTTTTCCTGATCATTCACGTTATCTCCAGATATAGCAAACAATACAGAGTCAGTAGATGTGATTTTAGGATACGCTGAGATAACGCTTGCTGCCATCTTGAAAACCATTTTAGAAGGACAGGCAAATAAACGATTTTTATGATAAAAACATAAGACTACGTTTTTCTTGTTGCGAAGTGATTCGAGGTCAATTTTACTGCCATCGTTTGCAGTTAATTCAAAATTGGGTGCAAATTCATTCTCGTTCACACGCAATGCTAGAAGTTCAATCTATTTAAAAAGTCAGATTAGTCTTTAATGAGTTAGATTTTTGTATAATGGTTAGAGAAGTCAATCATGTTAGAAGATTTTTTCCAATCAGATGTTTTTGTAATAGGTTACTATATCCTAACAGTAGGATCATCGCTTCTTCTCATTAAGGAGACAAAAAAGAGAATCATTGATCTAAAAAAAGGAATCAATTCAATAAAATATGCACCTATTGCATTTGCAATTTTATTTGCATACATTATTTTAGCATATAACTTTGTAGATACAATTCCCATTCTAAATTGGAGTTGGCTTGGATACAATATTGCTTTTGGTCCATTTGCAAATCAGGGATTATGGGGGATAGTTCCATTTATTCCATTACTAGTTTACATGTTTATTCACATAAATTATGTAGAAGAATTGTATTTTAGAAAATCAAAAAAGATGGTGGTAGTTTGGGCGTTAGCCCATATTGCAATGGGTGTAAAAATACACATGGCGATCGTATTGCTTCCAATTGGATTTTTGTTCAAATATATTTATGACAAAAAGGGAATCAATCATGCATATGCAATGCATTTTGCAACAAACATACTAGTTGTCATTACGCTTTTTCTTTCTTTTATCGTCTAATTTTGGTTTCTGAGTGAGAAGTATCCATCCAAAAAATCCCCCCAGACACAAATTGATCACACCCATAAATGTAATCATCAGTGTTCCTTGTGGAGGAGCAACACGTAATCCAACAACAATTCCAAGAATACCTGTTCCAAAAAACACAATCATTAAAATTTTGAGACGTAGGGGAGTAACGTATTTCATGGATAGATTATTCAAGAAAGAGCAGTATTATAATCTGATGAATATCCACACATATCAAATAAAATGATTTTTATTTTTAAGAGTAGAAATACCAGGACCCTAAAAATAAACCCAATTCCAATTAAACATACAAAGTAGAGGTTTAATTTCAAATTCTTTATCGGGTAACACTTTAAAGCTTGAAAAATTTTATTGGAATTTGTGCCAATGTAGCTCAGCCTGGTTAGAGCATCAGATTTGTAATCTGAGGGTCGTGGGTTCGGATCCCATCATTGGCTTTTAAAATTTATAAAAATAGTTTCGAAAGGGTAAGAAAAAACGACGTTAAGCGTGTTTCAGCCTAATATCTTCCTTTATTTTGAACTCGTGGTTTTCTATGTTTTGGTAAACATTCTTTGCAGAAAACATCTCTACCTTCAATTGGCTGGAAAGGTACTTGTGATTCTTTTCCACAATCAGAACATGTACATGGGTACATTTTACGTTCGTCTTCTGACATTATT
>JAEMQG010000127.1 GCA_022758935.1 Candidatus Nitrosopumilus sp.
AATGATAATGTCAGACTCGGCAGATGCAAGTCAAATGTCTACAAATTCAGAATCAGATTTTTCTTTGTGTACAAATTCATCTGAAATGGTAAACAACATACACAGTCTTTGTAGCCTATTATGGGAAACAGCCCAACCACTAGCAACATTAGATGTAAAAAACTATATCAAAAAAACAAAATAGATATAAAATTTTAAATCAAAAGTAAATGATATTATTTCCCTATAAAACTAAGTGCTTAAAAAGAGATCACAGAATTGCAGAAGGTTTGTAAACAACGTTGTGATTTTTTAGTCGCTCAAATCTTTTAAGAACAAATTTTACAGTTTCTCTCACATCAATACTTGGATCATCTAATGCTTTTAGAATTAATGTTTCTGCTTCAAATGCACGCATTAGTCCAAGAGATTCAATCGCTTCATGTTTTGCCAATATGCTTGGGTTGTATAGTGCAGTTTTTACTAAAACAGGAATTTTTTGTCTCATGTTTCGAGCAGCAACTTGAAAACATGCTTCATGCTTCACCACTCCGTTATCATCATTGTTTAAAACCCATTCAATCACGTCTGATACTTTATTGAACATTGGATCATTTTCGTCTTTATTTTCAGCTAATTCACCTATCAGCCATACCGCATCCCAACGTTTTGATTCGTCTTTTTCATTTTTTAATGTATTCTCACATATTGAGAATCGTTCCTCATCTGGAAGATCTCGTATTTTATATTCATCAAAAACTTCTATAGGCATAAAGAAATGTGGGAGTACACACTATTAACATTTACGTCAAAATTATTTCCTCATACTTTATGAAAACGAGCCTAAAAAAAAGTATTAGCAAGACATAATTTTTCAACCTATCCAAATTAAACACTTTAGCATCACAGAAAAACAATGAAGGAACCAGAGATAGTACCAGACAAAATTAAAAATCCAATAGATTACAGAGTACTGTTAGGAATTGCAGCATTAGTAATTATATTTCATGTTGTGATCAATTATTTTACAACACAGGATAATGCAGATACAATTGCATCTATTTTTTCATTTTTGAATCCACTCATAGTATCGATCATAGGGTTTATTGTAGCATTTAGATATAAAGGAACAGCAGTTTTTCAAAAAGCATATTTAGTTTTATCAGCGGGTTTTTTCATGATTTTTTTAGGAGAGATAACATACCTTTTGTATGATCTGTTTATTCCAAATGTAGACCCATACCCATCTATTGCAGATATTTTCTTTTTTGCACAATATCCATTGATATTATCTCATCTGATCATAAACATGAGATTTTTTTCACCCAAATTAAATAAAATTTCAAAAATATGGATAATATTAGTTCCAATCAGTATTGTGGCAATGTATACCATAATATCACAAGAGACTGTAGAGAATTTTGAACCAAATTTTGATTTTTATTATGGTGTGATATTTGTTTGCTTCTCATCATTAACATTTAGTGTTGCAGTAATAGGTGCAATTATTTTTAAAGAAGGAGTCATCGGCAAAGCTTGGATTCTTCTTGTGATTGGAATTTTATTTAACACGATTGGAGATACATGGTATTACAATTTAGAGGTATTTGGTCAATACAACCTGGAGCATATTGTGAACCTATTTTGGTATGCAGGATACTGGGTAATAATATATGCATTGATCAAACACAAAAATATACTTTGAGTTACTAATTCTCAATTAACGCAAGTTCCATAATATAAAATACATTTGAAACTAGAAAATTTGTTCATTCAATTGTAAATTAAGTACAAAGAAAATATACACATAATTAAAAAATGATTAATTATTCACTAATGTGAAATAATTTGCAATATTGTACTTTCGTTTAATGAACTCTTTTTTAATTGAATTTTAACTACCACGTTATTTTTTTCTATGTCCATTTTTACATTATCAAATATAGTTTCATATTTTTTTATTTTTTTGCCATCGGTGGCTACTTCATATCCATTTGAAATCAGCAATCCATTATCAATCAATGCATTTATCTTTCGATATCCAGATGTTTGAGGGACTTTACAATGTTCCAAAATATCAGCGATGATCAGAGGTGTATCGAGAATAGTTCCAATTATTGCCTTTTTATCTTCATCTGCAAATGACTCTAAAAATATTTTGGCCAAGTTTTGATCATAAATAACAATCCAGTTATCAGTTCCTTTCTTTTGTTGTTTTAAATCGATAATGTTTTGTAGGAATTTTGTTTCTAATCCATCTGCACCTGCTCCAAAAAATTCTCTTAACACACTATCAAATTTATTAAAGTCTTTGATCGCCTGTACAATACCCAAACCATGTCGTTCCATTAATCGCTGTTCAATTTTGTTTAAGGTAGATTTACCAAGATTTACCTCTATAGACTTACGTAGGGATGGTGCCAGTAAATTATCCAAACTGTTTTCCAATAGCATAATGTAGAAATAATAAGTATTAAACTAGTTGTAATTCTAATTTGGAAATGACAGTAATTTTTTTAAAAAATATAAATGTGGTTTTACTCCTTTTGAGCATTATTTTTGAAAATATGATCGATCTAAAATTTTGAGAACAGAAATAGTCACACATGTATTGGTACATAACAATACAATTAGGTACATTGTAGTTATTTGTACAAAGTAGTAAGTGTTTGAATATAACACACCAATGCATATCACCAAAAGTGGGAATGAGTAGGTAGTAGAAAAATGAACAATACGCATGCAGAAAATGAGGTTAATTAAATTGACATTACAAGAAAATAGGGTACTGAGAAAAACAGACAATGTCTCCATTAGAATAGATTCTGATCTAAGTAGTAAATTACATGAAAAATGTGTTGAGCAAAAAATTAGTCTCAATACTTTGATTAACCATCTTTTAGAAAAGCAGGTCAATTGGAATGAGTTAACCAGTGAAATGGGTTGGGTATCAATGTTCAGATCTACATTTCGCGAATTAATGGATTCAAATTCCAAGGAAAAAATACAAAAAATTGCAGAAACAACAAGCACTACGGACCTCAAAAACTCATTAAATTATTTTTATGGCTATGTCAATTTAGAGACTATTTTAGATCTATTCAAGAAAAGATGCCAAAATATGAATGTGCAATTCAGACTAATCACAATAAACAACACAATCAAAATTATAATTCAACACGATCTTGGTAAAAACTGGCCTTTTTTCATAATATCACAAATGAATTCAATATTAAATGAGATCGAGTACAGAATCATCAATGATGATTATAACAATCAGGGGTTCTCATTTGAAATTGTCAAGGTAGGAGATGAATAGAAAAATTAGGCACGGTTAGAGTCAAATTTTTCAAGCATATCAGAGAATGGTAATAAAGATCTATCACATTTCCAAATATGGGAATGAGTGTATTAGATATTGTAAGAAAATCCCATTATGGATATTATTTTATCATCTTAGCCGCAGCACTGGCAGCACTAATTCATGTCATTTGTAAACCAATGTTAGATGGGGGAAACAGTCAATTAGAAATCAATCCAATCGTAATGGCATTTTTAATCTATTTTATTTGTGGAATATTCTTTACGCCATTAGTAAAAAAATCACAGGTTGTTTCCAGGTTTACCAGAAAGGATGTAATATTCATGATGTTGATTGGCCTTGCAGAAGTATCAGCGTTAATCACATATTTTTACGGAATAAGTACATCAACTGCAGTAAACGCCTCGATATTTAGCAATAGTGAAATCATTTTTTCTCTAGTCATTGCCATGATGGTTTTTAAAGAAAGATTACGAATCAAAGAATGCATACCTTTCTCTATGATCATCATAGGGATGATGATCATACCAATAGGAAATGATCTTTATCAAAATGATTTAAACTTAGGAAGTCTAGTAACTGGTGATTTATTGATAATTTTTTCAGGATTATTGTATGCGGTGGATATTACTTTGTGTAAGTACATTGGGGAAAGATTCGATGTGAGAAAAACAGTGCATATAACATCATTTGTTTGTGCGGCAATTACAATTTCAATTATCATACTATTTCAGATTCCAATGGATGTGAAGTTAGTACAATTGCCAAGTATTTTGATAATGTCTATAATTGGTACTGGAATGTCTACATTATTTTTCTTGATGGGGTTAAAACTCATCGGAGCAGTAAGAACAATACTATTGTATTCAACTATGTCAATGTTTGGCATATTATTTTCAGGACTAATTCTTTCTGAAGCAATTACATCTGTAGATATATTTTCAACTATACTGGTTTTTGTAGGAATATTTTTGTTAAGAAATAAACTTGCAGGAATAGAAGAAAGCGTTGTAGAGACAGAGATTATCAATAAAACAAATACATCATATGTGATTTTAGCTCAAAAAACCAAATTACTGCCAGGCATGAAAAAGTCGATATCAAATATGTCAACTAGAGAAAATGCCGCATTACCGAATTGTGGGATAGGGTAAACTCCTAAAAGATATAATTACCATAAAATGGAATTGGTAAAATAATTCTCACAATTATTCAATCTTTTAGCAAATAAGATAATTTTTACAAATATTCAAAAAAATAGGCTCAATAAAAAATAGAGATTTCAATAATAATCTAAATGTAGTTGTTTGTAAGTAATTGTATACAATTACGCGATCAGAGTTATAAATCAAAAATAGGTAATTTCCAATAATGGAAATAGCATCAAGCATGTTGCAATTAGGTAATTTTCCCGTAGACAAGGCAAATTATGATGAAATTAAAGACTATTTTGGAACGTTTGGATTAACACCAAATCAAGTAAAGGTGTTTTTTTATCTTGGAAAAGTAGGTCAGCGATCAGCATCAGATATCGCAAAGGCAGTAGACATTCCAAGAAGTGA
>JAEMQG010000154.1 GCA_022758935.1 Candidatus Nitrosopumilus sp.
CTCATTATCAGGCACGATTTTACATAAAGTGAGCATCTTTGGCCATGTCTGGGGTTTGTTTATCTCTGAAATTGTGATTTTATCCAAAAATTCTTGAGTTGACTCTGTGGTATTATGGTATGAAATTTTCTCTGCAATCAATAGAGAATACATTCCAAACAATGCAAATAGAGTGGGATACATGCTTGCAAAATCTAGTATTGTGACTAGAGTTGGTGTGTTTATCATTCTAGCTTCTACTCGTGCACCAAAATACGTAGACATTATTTTTCCAAGCAATTCTTTGGAAAAATCCTTATTTTGTTTTAGAAATGGTTTCACTCCAATCTTTTCAAGGTATGATACCCCAATTGTTGCAGGAGAAAACAACTTGTTTTCCATCTTCTTTAAACAAAACATTTCATATCTTTTCATTAATTTGTTGTACAGTGAATATACTGTCAATACATTGTAGAGACTTGATTGAATATTTTTTTCGGATATTGACTTGGATTCTTTTTCTATCACTAGACAATCAAAGTCAGATAATGCAGATTCTAGAGAATATACATTATTTGTCAGAACAAACCCAAGTGTCTTACAATCAACAAAGCATCCCCTATAATATGGAATTGTAGAATGTTTTTTCTTTCTAAATGTTTTGTTGAATTCAATAAATTGCGATTTTGAATTTATACTCTTTATTACAATATGTGGAAACTTTGCTCTTTCAGATAGTGTAAAAGAGAATCCGTTTGGATGCCTTTTTGATTCAGTAACATCAATTACCAATCTCGATAAAATAAATGGCAAACCAAATCCGATACATTTTGCCCTTGCTTTATGAACATATGGAAAGAAAATTTGTTCTACAAATTCTTTTCTAGATAAAACTGTAACATTATTCTTTTTTGAATAGTTTAATATCTTTGTAATGTCTGATTGCTTTGCATCATCCTGATGAAATATTATTGATTTTGTAATTTTCTGATTCACCAAAATAACGCATGTACCATATTCGAGACACTTGTTGTAATCTAAAACAAGATGAATCAAATCAGTCGGTCTAGGTTCTATCTTCGTGGAATCATCATATTCCTTTCCGTGAGTATCAACAAAACACCTCAAATATACCGAATCTAGGCTCAATTATATGAAGACCTCTCAAGATAATAGATTGTATCAATTAAGGAATTTCCAATATCCATGTATTGAAAATTATTCCTCTTTTGTGTCAGCAAAATCAGCATGTCTCGCAAGCCTTTGTAAAAAAAAGCCAGTTTTAGATATGGATGATTATCTTTCATCCAAACTCTCTCATCTATTTTTTGCCATAATGTGAGAATCTCATGACATGGAATGCATACAGTAATTTGTCTAAAATCATTGTACCATCCACCAATATGATGACCTTGAAACTTTACATTTCTAATTTGACAAATCTCACAATGATCTTTTCTTATTTCCGATTCAACTTCTGTTTGAACGAATATGGTATTTAGCATTTTAGTATCAAGTTTTAGTTGTAATTGTGATGAATCATCATTTTCCCTAATCTTCTGATTTACTATAATCAATGGATCATAGTCAGATACCATCAAGAGTCATACACCTCAAAAAATTCAATCTCTTCAATTTTCTCATTAATCTCTAGTACTATCTTTGGATCAGTCTCAAAAGAGTGAATTATACCATCAGAGTCTTTGATTTTTCGTCTAGAGAATTTCTTTAGCTTTGTATAATCACCTGTATCAAGATAATTTTTTACTGCATTGTGGTATCGTCCTATAGTTTTTGCATGTCTTGAATCTGAAATTTCAATTGATTGTAACTTGCCATTCTCACTGATTAGCATGGAGCGTGATGTGTGATCGTATTTTTTTGCAATCCATCTACCATTTACTTTTTTAAAAGCATTAGTGTGATGAATAACTGTCTTGAGTGAAATATGATGCTCTCTTGCAATTGTACGTGAAAGTTTTTTTGTTCTTCTTGATTGTGTTAATACGGCAAGTGACTTTGTCCTCAAACTCTTTTGTCTTGGAGTTAATTCGTTCCAGTGCTTTTTGTAGATTTGGGATTTCAAGTAACAAAAATATGTGATCCGCAATACTTAAAGGGCTATTAATTAATAGCATGCTATTACTTGGTACCAAAATCTAAGCGTAAATCAGTTGCACGAGACATAAGAAAAGCAAGCATCTTGCGAGCCCTTGATGAGCATAGTGCTCAAGCCTTCAATGACCTTCAAAGATTGACCAACTACTATCCTGCTACACTAAGCAGTTTACTTGATGACTTGGAATCTGAAGGTAAAATAGAACAAATCCCACATCAAGGAAAACTGGCATATGCAATAACCAAAAAAGGCAAGGGCACAATTATTGAGCTTGGCATTTTAGGAGTAGAGGCCACAGAGATTATGCAAAAGGGTGGAATCTATCATGATGATTATTCTGGCGAACATGGTGAGATGCTATATCTTTGGCGACTTGCATGGGGAATACAAGATGATATTGTATTTGATCATAATCTAAAAAAGCTAAATCCAATAAGTCAGGAAACTGCACGGGCTGTAAACAAACTGCTATACCAATTAATTAAAGAAGATGTAAAGAAAAAAAATATTACACTTGATGGTACCAAGAGTGGCAAAATCATTTTAGGATTAACCATTGATTATCAAGATTTGGTAAAGTCAATCAATGAGCAGTCAATGTATTATTTAGAAAACATGTCAGAAAAAGAACATGACTTTTTTGACAGAGTTTGGGATAGATCATTGACTCCGGCTGAACAAGCAGAACTTGGTGAGATGAGAAAACTAGCTAGAGCAAAAATTGGAGTGAGAATAAAATGAATCCTTTACTAGTTTCAGGCTTTGGTACATCAATTAATGTAGATAAAAGAAAATTAATTGTTACAAACAAGTTACAAAAACAACGACTAGAATTTAATCCACATAAAATCGAACATGATAGTATAATAATTGATGGTCACACTGGAAATATTACATTTGAGTCAATGCGATGGCTCATGAAACATAATATTCATCTTACTTTGCTTAATTGGGATGGAAATTTATTGGCAACCACATTACCTGACCAAACAATATCCGGGAAATTGAGATTAGAACAATACAAGAAACATCTAGATGATACTGCAAGATATGGCATTGCTATAGAACTTGTAAAATCCAAAGTAGATTCATCACTGAATTTGTTACATGAATTATCAAAATTTTATCCACTAGACATTAAAAAAATTCAGGAACGATTAAAGCCAGAAATTTTATTTTTTGAGCAAAAAATCGACAAAAACACGCATAAAATCCAAGAAATTATGAGCCATGAAGCCCGAATTGCCAAAATCTACTTTGAATACATGAGTAAAGTCTTTGCCACAGTTTCTCCACAATTTTCATTTGAGACTAGATCAAACTTTGATCACAAACGAGCTGATCATGCATCCGATGAAATCAATGCTTTACTGAATTATGGTTATTCCATACTAGCATCTGAAATCAAAAAGTTTCTAAATTCAGTTGGATTGGATTCTCAGATTGGATTCTTGCATGAGACGTTAACAAGTAGAACTCCACTAGTTTATGATTTACAGGAATTATTCAGATGGTTAATTGACTTATCTGTAATTGAATTGTTAGAGGATAACAATCTAAAAAAATCTGATTTTATTTTAACTGAAAACTATCATATTAGACTAAAGCCAGATACTGCTAAATTATTGGTTGAAAAGATAAAATCCAATTTCAATTCCAAAGTTTTGTACAAGAAAAAGCATTTTGCATATCAGAATATTTTGTATGACAATGTACAACAATTGGCTCTATATATTGTAGGCAAAAAAAAGACAGTAGAGTTTGTTGTACCACACATTGAAATTAACAGAGATGATAATTTGTTACTACGAGAAAAGATTCTCTCATTAAGTCCGGAAGAGAGGAAGAAATTAGGAATTAACAAATCTACTTTATGGTATCTCAAAAAGAATATTTCATCTAAAGATAAAATAAAAATTTATGACAAAATTCTTGACAAACTCAAATACTAATTGATAGTTTACCACCAAAAAATTATTTTATAATATTGTTTTTCATTCTATATCATCATAAGTGGGCATAATATTGGAGACGGGACACGAGAGTAAACCGACGACCAAATATATTTCAACAACAAGAGAATTTGAAGAGGTGAATTCCTTATTGTCAATTAATAAAATTACATCGTTATTTCTTCATCCGGTTATGAATAATACTTGATTTAGCTAATGTGATAAATTATTAGCTGATTGATCAAGTGGAGCATATTAGAACTTGTATCAATTGAAATAATTAATGCTCAGTTTGGTTATAGATAATTTTACTTCAAATAAAAAATCAAATAATTCAGCTCAATTACCTTACAAGAATGACTATGATGTAACTATTAATCTCAAAGTCCTAATTCGTATGCTTCGAATATTGCGTGAAAATAACCATATCAATAGAACTAATCTCGCTGGAAAAACTGGATTAAATTACAACACATGCATAAAATACATTAAATTTCTAAAGTTATTTTGTTGGGCAAATGTAACTGATGATGGAACTAATTTTGTTTTCATAACGAAGGGTGGAATTAGCTTTATCGAAACACTTTCTCTTTTTTAAAAAATCATCTCTAATTTTTCATGCTAAAATATTTTGAAACTTATCGATTGTTACTTAGTGATCGATACTTACCAAGGTATGAGTTCTGCTTATTAGGATGTTCCCAAGTTAGGAAAATAATGATTATTAAAAACATCAAAACAAAGAAAACCGCCGCTTATGGCCTATTGAGTATATCGATGATTTTGCTACTTCTAAACACTACTCCAGCACATGCAACCATAACTTCTTTCACAAAAACTCCTCCGTACACAGCTGCAACAACATGGAGATACAGCAGTACTGGAATCGTAGCATGTAATCCTCCACAAGAGATTGCCGAATTTAAAATGCAGCAATGTGCTACTGTAAGTGCTAGTAATGGGATAGGAACCATCTATGCAGAAGCATGGAACAAATCATTACCAGGTACAAATTTTGTATCGCAAGCACAATCTACAGCAAATACAAGCTACAATCAAGCTCCAGTTACAACTGATTTGACCAACAAATACCTTAGATTTGCCTCTACTCTTGATGCAACTGGTAAGCTTTATAGAAGTCACTTAACTACTGCAGATGCATATTTAAAAACTGAATTCAAAGTATTCAGAGATCCACCTGGAACAACTGGATGGGGAACATATAACACGTATGCGGTTAATGTCTACTATGCTGGAGCAGCAGGTACTATTACCAATCTTGATGTTAATGGTCACCTATATTATCCGGTAATTGGTCCTATCAGCGGAAAATTTAGCATGGAAGTGTTGAATACTGCAGTTGGAGTAGCCACAGATGCGGGCAGGAAGGGATATGCCGACTTTTATAACAATCCATTGTTTAACTTCGTTCAGGTACAAAATTTGCACATACATACGTGTGATACGAGTGGAGAGTGTAATTCAACGGTATGATTAGAAAGAATCTGATTATAACAGCAGTCATCATTACCGTAGGAATTGCAACCACAATAGGGTTTGCTTCGGATTCAATAAGCCAACTATACATTCAGTATGTAAAAATTGATGATACCAATCATCCCAAACCAGTTGACTTTAACGTGAGTGTAAAAGAGATTGAAATGGGATCAATCAAAATGATTAATCCTGATACTCCACTAACACTACGATCTGGAGATAGTGCATTATATAAAATAAGATTTGATTCCAATGAACCAAATGCATTGCCTCTAAAACTGAAAGTCTTTAATGCTGATGACGAAGGTGCAAGTAATTTAGTATATGCACGAGTTGAGTTTAACGAAGATGTTTCTGGTTTACCAAAAGACTTGACTGCAACACTAGAAAATAATGTTGCAACAATTGCCTCAAAGGGAAGTCATGAAGAAATCTTAAGGTTAAGCATCGGACCTGATGTAAAAGCAGGCAATTACAATATAGGAATAGCGGCTATATCGATTGTTGGAAACGTTGATGATATTCAAATAGGAAACGCACGAGTTCTTACTATTCCAATCATCGTCCAATAAACTTCCTTTTTTCTTTTTTTTATTTAATACAAAAATTCTGCATTATGGAAAGACATTTTTATATTAATTAGTACGTCTTTATTATGATAAAAAATAGTTTATATTTTTGTGGATTGAAAAAATGAAAACCAGACTCTTAATATCAATAATTATTATTGGAGTTATTTCGTTATCCGGATTTTTAGTTTATGCGCTTGTCACACAATATCAAAATTTGGAACATCATAAATCTCAAATTGCCCCAAGAGATGAGTTACTCTTGAATTTAAAGGATAATTCAATTAGTGATGCACAAAAGCGTGAACTTGTTGAAAAGTACAATGATTTGGTAAATCCAAAAAAGCTTTATCTTGATTATGAGATATTAGGATTGAAAAATAACTATAATCTTGAAGATGATGTCTCATTTTCTCTTTTAGAGTTTGGTAGATACAATTCCTGTTGGAATCTTAATGTAAAGATAGCCGAGACTCAAAAAGGAGTTGTAATTTATGATGATATAATAACGCAATACTGTTTAGAACCTATAACTGGAATAAATGTAAACTACAAAACATACAAGATAGAAACAGCATGCCGTATTAATGGAACTTTTGATGTGCATGTTTCAAACATTCCTGCATTTGAAGACACAAAGATAGGTAGATTTACCTGTGGTGATGGTGTGGTTGATAGTGATTCTAAGATGGAAAATAAAAATTAGAGTTTTTTAATAATTGAAACTTAAGACCAACAATCCCATTTATAGCACCGCCTACTATTTTACCTAAAATATTTCATTATTTGATTTTTAGTGCGAGATTCTTTAGGTGTTCTAATCTTTTCTTCAGCATATTTCAAAAGAAGGGGAATATCTTGGGTGCAGTTATGCACAAAAATCATGTTTTAGTACAAAACACAAACCCAATTTTGTGACAAAAAGGACAAGGTTCATTGTTTGTTTTGCCAGGTTTCCAAACCTGGACTGTCCAAGTCTCTTTACAATTATTGCATTTCATAGGATCAGACATGATAACATGTGAACATATCACTAAAATATAAAGAAAAGTAAAATGTATTTCGTAGACTCTTCACTATTTTAGAATTATCCAAAGTTCATAAATTGTTTTACATATTTGACATGAAATTATCTATGATATTTTCAAGTTGGCTCTTTAAATATTACATTCATCTATTCATAACATGCCAAAAAGAGTAACCATCATGATTGATGAAGATCTAGACAAGAAAGTTAGGAATCTACAGGCAAAAGAGATTGGTAAATCAATGTCTTCGGTTAGCTTTTCTAAAATGATAAATGAATTATTAAGAAAACAGCTAAAATAAAATTATTCAAGAGAATTCATTCTAGTTTAAATTATTGATTTGTAGAATTTATTCTTGTTCTATGTTGATAAATTATCAGTATTGTCTAAATACTATTACTTTAAAACAACATTGCACTAGTCTTCACAGGATCTCTCACCAAGATACTCCCAATAGTTCTTGGTCTTAAGATCCATTTTTTTCAAAAGCAATTAAAATCCACGTTAATAGATTTAACATTTCATATCGGACAAAAATTTTAATTTAATGATTATATTATTACCGATGCAATAGTTGGAATTTTAGTAGATTAATACGTAGCATAGAAAACATACGTAACACTTTATATGTTTAAAGTCAACTAAATCCCATCTTATGAGTGTAACAAATGAAAAAAGCATAAGAAGAGTTGATCTTGATGTGCTGGAACGACTTTTACTAGTGTTATATGAAAATACCGAAGAAAAAAAGACAAACATTGCAAGAAGTTCCAAAATGGGATATGACAAGTGCGCACTATATCTTGATGTTTTAGAGAAAATGGAGTTTGCCAAGAAAAATACCAATGGAAAAAATATTCTCTACAGCCTTACTTCTTTTGGAATAAACTATTCACAAAAAATAATGAATGACAAGCATCAAAATAATGATAAAATAATGTTCACTGCATAATGTATACTCATCATACAGTGAGTATACAACCAGTGAGTATGCGATCAGTGAGTATGTCTGCAGGGAGCGAACTTTATTAATAACTTATGATGTTAAGAAAATAATGATTATTAAAAACAAAAAAATGACTTCAAAGACTAAAACACTTACTACCGTAGCACTGCTTTCTGTCATAGTACTATCAATTATTCCTATACAAAATGTATTAGGTCAGATTGATGTATCTACGGTCGATACTGTGAGTTCACCACCATCTCTAAGTGATGAATTTCTATTATCCGCGGTACCTACAAAATTATCTGAAAAAGATTTGGTAGGATATAGAGACATAGTTATTCATGATGCGAACATACTTGCCATGATAAATGGACAACCATTCAAATTCTCTTCAGAAGGATTTATTGGTAACATATATCAACCAAACAGTGCTTGGTATCCTGAAATTCATATTACTGTTGAAACGAAATCTGGTTTATACCAAGATATTGCAATAGTGTTAGATCCTCAAACAAAATCTATTAAAAAAACACAAATTGTAGAATTTGATCCAAGTGATCAAAATGGCTTACACAATGCATATTCTACACAACGATTTACCGGCAGTACTGCAGCTCCTGATGGAATTAAAGTAAACTTGAAGGCACCTACTTTTGTATGGGATAATATTACGCGTGCAAAAGGAAATGCTCTCTTGTTGAATGGATTGATGACTGGCTCAACATGGGTTAGTGCATGTACCTCAAGTAGCATTCCTTCAACTTATTGGGCTCAAATTGGTTTCTATTGGAATAGTGCAGGAAAGATCAATTGGACGGATACACAGAAAAGCTGTCTTCCTCAATTTCCAACGTTATCATATGTATCTGGAAAGACCTATGAATTCAGAATTGTTGGGGCTACAACTGGTTGGGCATATTATGCCATTAGAACAGATACCGGAGAAACCTTCACAACAAGAGGTCCTGTTGTAAATTCATCAACAATGCAAACTCCTACCACTAATGATGGGACAAGTGTGTTCTTTGAAAACAAGTATTCTACATCAGATCCTAGTTGGAGTGGACAGTTCTCAACATCTCCTCAAGCTAGCACTGCACAATACAAAACAACCCCATTCGGTACATACAGTAATTGGAGTAGTACAATGCTATTAGAAAAAAATTGTAGCAATACCAATTTTGTCTATCCTTATGACATCACTAAGCAAGTAATGAGCGGCAATCTTGTAAGTGGTGGATCGGCAACTTGGTCTGTAAGTAAAATGCAAACATACTATCCAAATTGTTAAATCACCCCAATCTTTTTTATTTACCTAAATAATCTTCAAGATGACTATGTACTACAAAATAAAAATATCATTACTGTTGGTTGTAATGATAATTTCGCCATCATTGTTAACATACAACGCATATGCCATGTCTCAAAAGAGTATTTATGATATTCATGATTTTATTTTATGTGGAACAATTATTTCAAAAGATACTAAGGGACATGAAGAAGTATCTGGACCAATTTATACAATTAAAGTAGAAAATAATTACAAGGGTAGTTCTAATTCTACATTAATTGCAATTGGTAGTGAAGATTCCAATGGTCAACGTAGTATGTTGCCTATAGATGTGGGTCAAAAAGCAATTTTTTATGTAGATTTTGATGGGAAATACTATATTTTATCACCATATACTGCGGTTGTTCCTAAATGTGCTTCTGATTATGTTCCTACACCGTTAGGGCAATATAGATTTGGAGTAAATATGATCAATATCCAATGTATTGATGATTATGAATTAATTATAAAATCCTCAAATGGTTTACCCGCATGTGTCACCCCAGGAACAGCACAAAAATTGATTGAACGTGGCTGGGCAAAACCCATTTGACAATCTGAATGGTCATTTTTTTACTTTATAATTTATAATTTTTTTTCCTATGTTAATTCGAAATTATATTTTGGAACTCCGTCAAATTTTTTTATATCCTACTTGTTTTTCATTTTCATTAGCATATTCCTAGACTGAAATAGTGCAAAATCTAACCACCTAA
>JAEMQG010000179.1 GCA_022758935.1 Candidatus Nitrosopumilus sp.
GAGCATTTTCTTTTATGGTTCCATCACCAACAAAAATGTAAAGTTTGTCGTCATTTTGATTATAAGCCATGGCTCCTCCAGTATGAAATCCTTTTGATGCAGGGA
Source organism: Candidatus Nitrosopumilus sp. (assembly GCA_022758935.1). Taxonomy (GTDB): domain Archaea; phylum Thermoproteota; class Nitrososphaeria; order Nitrososphaerales; family Nitrosopumilaceae; genus Nitrosarchaeum. Next base: position 106 of record JAEMQG010000179.1, read on the forward strand.
TGTTATCTAATACAGTGAAGGGGTCTTTGCCTTCGTTATCAATATCTGTGAGTCTAACTACACGCGAAAAAATTTTATCAGTATTTTTTTCTTTATAATTATAGTAAATGTAGAGATAATGATTCTCATTAAATTTGCTATCAAGGGCAAGACTCAGAAGTCCTTCTTCCCAATCAACATAAACATCAGATATTACTGCAAAAGGTTTTTCAACAATTTCTCCATTTTGGATTATTCTTACAATACCAGAATCTTTCTCAGTGTAAAATAATCGTCCATCAGGGGCAAAAGTCATGCTTGCGATTAGAGTATTATAAAAAGCATCATTAGAAAAACCTGAATAGTCCTTTACATCTCCATCAAATTTCCAATATCCAATCAACGAATTACCTTTGAAACCATTTGGAATTGACTTGATGTTGTTAATTGATTCATTATCTAATGTATAGTTGTAATAACGAATTTCATCAATAATAGCTGAAACCGTGTTACATGAGCAGTATGCCCCACCTCCAAATTTTATTGGTATGGATAATCCGGGGTCACTGTTGTAATTACCTTTAAAATTTATTTCTGATTTTAAAATATCGTCCAGAAAAAGCTTGACTTTTTCCCCATCAAAAATTCCGGTGATCTCCACATATTTATCAGGAGAGACGATATCCTCTGCAGAATACGAAATTCCTTCAGTATTAAACACTGTAAAGCGTATGATTTTTTTTGATACGTTGTCTGTCGGAACTAGATCAAGTTCCCATCCTGCAACATGTGGATCACCAGTAAAAGACGCAAGTGAGCCGTATGAATTTTCAGTGTTTTGAGGAATAACATTAAGATAAATTGAAAACTTTTGAGAGTTGAAACCATCATTATTGTTAACAGTCAATGATTCAAGCGCATTTGCAGTAAGAACCAAAGATTTGCCTTTGGCAGTATCAATAAACAGTGGCTCCCTAGTAGGTGAAAATTCTTTAGTGTATTCTGCACTTAATGCTGAACTCTTAAATTCATTCTGAATAGGATCGCAATTAAATCCGGGAACATATTTTGTACAGCCATAAAGATAATGATATTCTGATGCTTCTGATGGTGTTATGCTTGATAATTGAAATAAAAAAATAATCAATAAGGATAACATCAAAATAGGGAATTTTTTTAATGTGACTTCACTCAATATTATCACATTTTTCTACATGCAGGTATTAATCTGTGTATTAATTTCATCAGACAATCACATTTTTTGTAGCTAGACGTATTGAAATCTACTGATTCTTGGCATATTAAACAAAAATAAACCTAATGTCATTGAAATAACAAACATAATTGGCAAAACATACGCGCCATTGAATTCCGGTATCGCACTAGTTCCAATAATGTTGATATCTGAATTTCCAGAAATTTTGATCTTTAAACCTCGCTCAACATCATCTGATGCCTCATCGTATGGTACCTGTGTTCCGTTGATAGTTACAATGAATTTTATTATTTTGTTCTCAGAATTTGCGTCAATTATTTTTTTTGGTAAAACTATTGTCAAAAACGATTCAGAGTTATCTTTCATATCATCATTATGAATTAGAGTTGCCTTCATACTCAGAGTTTTTGATTCGCCATCCAAGTTAATTTCAGAAATTTTGCCTCCCGGAAGCGTCCAATACAAATCAGACATTTCGTCATTTTTGTCAATTTTATAGGCTGTATTTAATGCCCTTGGGAGGATTATTTTTTCAAAGTAATTGAGGAGTGCGGAATTAGATTCTATGTTTTGCGAATAGAGTCCCATACTGATTACTTTTCCAGTTCCAGAGGGTAATTCGTATGTGACTATTCTCTTTTCTTTGTCAAATGTAACTTCTGGATTAGATTGATTTTTTAAAAGGCCACCTATTACCCAGGGATTCTTATCAGGTGTGGAAGCAACCTGCTGAAATTTCGCTTTGTAGTCAAGTAATATTTTGGCTTTTGAATTGCTAACATAATTTTCTTCAAAATGTGTATAGTTAAATGGATTATTTTCAAAGACTACCTTATCATTTATATCATTTACAATAAAATTACTTCCAAACCATGAATTGTTTTCATCCTGATAACGTTCAGATACGCTCTTTCTTACAGATGTACCATCAAATTCCCAATCATGTCCTTTTACTAAGGTAACGGTACATGATTCTTTGTTGAAAAGAACTTGGGCATAGAAAACATTTCCATTTAATAAAATAACAGTACCACCATTATCGAGAAATTGTTTCAAGTTATCATATTCTGTTTGAGTGACATACTCATTATGTAAAAGAATTAGAACATTATATGCATTAACTCTATTATTTTTAAAGATCAAACCACCGTCTATTTCTTCATCACCTATAACTGAAACAATTGAATTTAGAGAAGATTGTTTAACTAGATTGAATATAGATTGAAAGTATTCATAATTGCTTTCAAATGGAATATCTCCTGTCATCAAATTCAAATCTGTTGTTATTTCTTGATCAATTGGAGTCTTTTGATATTTGGAATAAAAAAAATAAAAAGAATCCTCATTGTATGCTGCATTCGTAAAAGTTGGTTCTACAAAAGCAATTCTTGAATGCTTTGATTCATCTTTAATTGCTTCAAGATTCATTTTTGTTCTTTCAGAATTTATCATACTTTCATCCCAATTTTCATTACCAGTATTATCAAAAGAACGTACCAGGATTCGATAAGGTTGTTCAGTAGGAATGGAAATTGGTATTGACCATCTAGACCAGTTTCCCGACGACGTTGGATTGGCAATTTCAAATGGAAATTCTCCATTATGTGGTATAGTGTTTGCAAACGCCTCCACTTTTTTCACTCCACTAGAATCATATGCAATACCTTCGACAGTTATTGTTCCCGTCGCATATGTCCCTGAACAAAAAGTGGGATTTTTAATTCTTACAAATGGAGGTGTTGTATCGTGCTCGAATTGGATTGTTGTAGGTAAAACATGTTCTAATTCTGTGTCAATCTGAGATGAATCTGATACACTGGCCATTGCAATATTGTAATACTCAAAAACATCAGAAAAACTCAACAAAAATGCAACTAGTCCGAAAACCAGAATAACGTATCTAAATCCCACTGTTTTCTATTCTTATTTTATTATATAATCTTGGTTTCGTTTTTTTTGGGAAAACAAAAAGTTCAGAATTTAGAAAATCTAAAAAAATCTATTTCACAATAACTGAACAAAAATTGTGATAATCTATGTGTGTTCAAAAAATACATACTGGAAAATATATTTTGAATTGTACTAGATATAATGACTATCTTACATTCCTATCGAATTGGTTAGTTAAATCTAAATTTAATCAAACCTTATCTTCTAAATTACTTTACACAATACAATGAAAACATCATTAACAAACCCAAAAAAGACATTGACTGTTGTGACAAGCGTAGCACTTGCAGTGCTAGTATTGGCATCAGTAGGCTCACTTTATCTTGGAAACAAGAGTGTGATAGCACAAGAAGAGACAGCATTTCCATCAAGGGAAAAAACAATCTCCGTGACTGGTACTGCAACATCTTCCGAAGCCCCAGATTTGTTAGTTGTAAAGTTTGGTGTAGAAATCCAGAACAAGACTGCAAAAGAAGCACTTGATGCAAACTCTTTATCTATGAATCAGATAATTGATGCAATCAAATCTGTTGGAATTGCAGAAGATGACATTAGTACTGCCAGCTTTAACATATCTCCAGTCTATGAAGGATATGAAGATCAAATCACCAAAAGATGGACACAGGAACTAGTAGGGTATAGAGTTACAAACACAGTAACTGTAGAAACTACTAAACTAAATTCAGCAGCTGAAATTATTGACGGTGCAGTCGCAGTGGGTGCAAACAGGATAGATTCTGTATACTTTACACTATCACCTGAAAAGCAACTACAGATCAGCGATGAATTAATTGGAAAGGCAATACAAAATGCACAAAAGAAAGCAGAGAATGCTCTAGTTCCATTGAATCACAAGATTATTGGAGTAAAAATGGTCTCACTATCTGATTTTGGAATGCCACCACCACCAATGCCAATGTATGAAATGGCATATGATGGCATGGGAAAATCATCTGCGCCAACACCAATATTCTCATCTGATCAAGATGTAACCACAACAGCAAACGTTGTATTCATAATTGGAAGCAACTAAACCTCCTTTTTCTTTTTTTTTTGAAATTAAATCATGGGTTTAGAATTTCCTAAAAATTAATTACTTATGATTTAAATTGGCTAGGGGTGAAATTTATCTATTCCTTATGTCTACGTTAACTCCGAAAAAAATTGGAGAGAATCAATATCTTATTGAAGCCGATTCGAATCTTGGAATGAGAGTTCCAGTTAAGATCTATGCCGATGAACAATTGTTACAGAAAATGTTATCTGACAGAACTATTATGCAAGCAAAAAATGTTGCATCTATACCTGGAATTGTAGGTCATAGTATAGTTTTACCTGATGGTCATGAAGGCTATGGGTTTCCAGTAGGCGGCGTAGCTGCTATGGATGCAGAAGAAGGCATGATTAGTCCTGGCGGTGTTGGATATGATATCAATTGTGGCGTTAGATTACTCCGTTCAAATTTAACAGAACAAGATGTTAGAAAAAAATTACAAGAACTTGTGACCGATCTTTTTAGTTCGATTCCATCTGGAGTTGGTTCTAAAGGAGCAGTAAAACTAAGTCATTCTCAGCTTGATGAGGTTCTTGTACGCGGTGTTAACTGGGCAATTGATAACGGCTATGGCTCATCAGATGATGCAGATGTTTGTGAAGAAAATGGTCAGATAAAAAATGCTGATCCCAATAAAGTCTCAGACAAAGCAAGAAAAAGGGGGGCTCCTCAACTTGGAAGTTTAGGTTCAGGAAATCATTTTCTTGAAGTACAAAAAGTTACAGAAATTCATGATGAGGAAGCAGCGGCAAGAATGGGAATTAAAGAGGGAACTATTACAATTTTAATTCATTGTGGCTCACGAGGTTTTGGCCACCAAGTCTGCAGTGATTATCTAAGAATATCCGAACAAGCTTTACAAAAATATGATATCCATTTACCAGATAGAGAACTTGCATGTGTTCCAAATACATCTGAAGAAGGTGAGGCGTATAGAGCAGCGATGTTTGCAGCATTAAATTTTGCGTGGAGTAATAGACAAATGATTACTCATTGGACAAGAAAGTCTTTTGAACGAGTTTTCAACCAAACAGAATCTGATCTTGATATGAATTTAGTTTATGACGTTGCTCACAATATAGCTAAAGTTGAAAAACATAAGGTGGATGGAAAAGAAAGAAAACTCGTTGTGCATAGAAAGGGAGCAACGCGTGCATTTCCTGCAAATAGAGATGAAGTTCCATTAAAATACAGAGATCTTGGACAACCTGTATTAATTCCAGGCTCAATGGGCACATCCAGCTGGATATTGCTTGGACAACCAAATTCTATGAATCTGAGTTTTGGTTCTACTGCTCATGGTGCTGGTAGAACTATTTCAAGATCAAAAGCAAGAAGAGATTTCACAGAAAACGATGTTAGAAAATCCCTTGGTGATAAGGGGATAATTATCAAGGCATTAACGCGTGATGGCATTGTGGAAGAGACGCCTCAAGCATACAAAGATGTTGATGCTGTAGTCAACGTTTCTCATAATCTAGGAATAGCCACTAAAGTAGCAAAATTGGTGCCTATAGGTGTGATAAAAGGTTGAGTGACGAAGACTCTGAACTTGAAAGATTAAAGGCAAAAAGATTTGCAGAAATGCAACAGAACATCTCTTCTAGAAAAGAAATAGAAAAATCCGAAGATAATTTAAAACAAAAAGAAACAAAAAATCCACGTGATATCCTTGTGGCACATCTGGGATTTAGAGGTGTAGAAGTTTTAGAAAATGCGGAATCGCAGTTTTCAGTTGATACAAAAACTGTCGTAGAAAAATTGGCAGAATTAATCACATCTGGAGAAATTACTGAAAACATAGATGGCGGAAAATTACTGATGTTATTTAGATCTATAGGTCTTAACATAAGAATGCAAACTAAGATCAATATAGAACAAGATGGAAAATTTGTATCCCTATCTGATAAATTAAGTAATCAGTTATCAGACGATGGTGAAGAATAATGGATACTATTTTTGAAGTAAGCACAAAAAATTATGGCGATGATTTACTACTCATAAAAAAAACATTATCTCATATGGAGACTTTAGTTGGGGTTTCTGACGGATATTTTTTTAGCGAGCCTGCATCAAAATTTGGATGGACATTTTTCAAATTGAGTTTTAAACCTACCTTGCAAAGTAGAATTGAAGAAAAATTTGCAGACATGTTAAATAAATACAAATTGAACAACAGATCTCAAAAATTTACCACATTTATGACTGATTATTTTCATTCTAAAGGTTGTAATATAAGAATTAAAATCTTGGACTAGACTCTTCTTCCTCTTTTTCCACCCTTCTTCCTGGTGGTGTCGTGAGGAATTGGTGTCACATCATCTATTCTTCCTATTTTAAATCCACCTCTTGCCAAAGCTCTGATTGCAGCTTGTGCACCTGGACCTGGGACTCTGGAACCTACTCCACCAACAGCTCTTACTCTGATATGAAATCCTGTGAATCCTTTAACATGTGCAACTTCTACTACTGCGTTTGCAGCTTTCATTGCAGCAAAAGGAGATGATTCGTATCTATCTGCATTAACATGAACTCCACCAGAACTAATGGAAACAGTTTCTCCACCAGTAAGATCAGTCATGTGAATAATTGTATTGTTAAAACTACTGAAAATATGGGCAATTCCCCATTTTTCTGGACCTTCTGTCTTTGTCTCTGGTCTTGATTTTGTTTGAACCACAGCTTCTGATTTTTGCTCTTCAACTGGTGATTCCTCAATCTCAGATTCGATTTCTGACAATATTTACTCACTCTTAAAGGGTTTAAAAAACATTGATTTTTTGAGTCTATCTTATTTTGAGCACTTTGTAGAATTATTCATTATTACACAAATACTATGTTCTATTTGGGCTTGTATGGGATCTATCTTTTGGCTTATACTGGTTATTGTTATTGCATCTGCATTGATTGGTTCAATAATTTTCCAATTTTTAATTCCAAACACCAAAATTTCTGCTTTAACTGCATTAGAAGAAAAATGCAAAAAAATTGCCAAAGAGGGATTTGAAATACATACATCGTATCCAGATTTTCAACTAGATCAATTACCTGCATCTGACATGAATAGATTAATGTATCTTGATGAAATGTGGATCAAAGATTGTGTGTCTGGTCTACCAGCTGAATCAATTTTCAACATAGTTCAAAAAGTTGAACATGATTTTTACTCTGGAGAATAATTACTTCCTAAAGTGATGCCACCCCAAATCTTTCAAACGTACAAGTTTTTTATTTTTTTCAAGAAAAACTCCACTACCTTTGGTAACATGACCGATTTCAATTATCGGTGTTTTTAATAGCACTGCATTTTTTTTAATTGCTGATTTAAATTTCTTTGAAGTAGTAAAAACAAATTCATATTCTTCACCTCCATGAAATATCAACTTATTTGGAGTGATCTTGTGCGATTTGGCAAATTTGATTAAATCTTTTCCAGTCGGAATATTATTTATGATGAATTTACACTCACTTTGATCAGCCATTTCATTTAACGTTGTAGAAAGACCATCACTAGAATCCATCGATGACGTGAAATAACTTCTATTTTTTATGCCAAAATCTAATTTTGGAATTGGACTAATCACTGTTTTGATTGCCTTTTTGACAAAATTTTTATCTCCTTTCTTTTTTCCAAGTAATATTTCAAGTCCTGCTGCAGTATATCCAAATGGACCAGTAACAAATATGGTGTCTCCTATTTTTGCTCCCTTTCTCTTAACGATCTTTTTTATTATCCCAAATAAACAGACATGGATTACAATTTCTTTCCCTTCATTTGTATCTCCACCTAGAATTGTAATGTTGAATTCATCGGAGGCCTTTCTCAAGCCTCTTGCTATCTCATTAATATTTACGCGTGAGATACCTTTAGGTAAATTCAAAGAGATCATTCCGTATTGAGGATTGACTCCTTTTGCAGCAAAATCGCTGATACATGCAACAATACTTTTTCTTGCAGCATCACGGATTTTCATTTTTGGTGGGATATCTGTGCTTTGAACTAGAGTGTCCACTTTTGCTATGATTTTTGTTTTTCCAATGTTGAACACCTCGACATCTTCTGAAACAAATTTTTTATTTCCTAATCTCTTTTGAAAAATTTTGATTATTGTTGATTCATCTAACATGTTCATAACATTGTCTTACTGATTCTAATGCATTTTTCACAATTTCCTTACATCTGTCTACATTGTTTGATTCTACTGAAACTCTAATTATGTCTTCGGTGTTTGACTTTCTGATCAAAACCCAACTATCTTCATCTATTATTCCTTTAATTCCATCTTGTGTTATTACATCAGAATATTCTTTTGCAAATCTTTTGGATACTTCCTCCATTACTTTGTCGTGTAACACGGAATCTACTTTAATTTTCTCTCTCATTTGTGTATAACTTTCCATAAAATCTAATACCTCGTCAAATTTTGAATTCCCTAGCATTGAAGCTATGAGGCCACTTGTAAGAATTCCTTCTCTACAATAATTAAATTCTGGTAAGATAAAGCCACCACTACTACCTTCTCCACCTGCTTGGGCATTTGTTTCCAACATTAAATCTATCACATTCGCTTCACCTACTTTTGATCGCTTTACACTTCCCCCTCTTTCTTTGATAAATTTTTCAATTGAACTACTTGAATCAATACTCAAAACAAATTTCTTATACCCCAATTCCAACGATTTTGCTACTCCTAGTCCTAGAGTTACGTCTGGTGTTTGTTTTTTTCCTTTTCTTACTACTACTAAACGATCTCCATCCAAATCAAACGCAAATCCAATTCCTTTTTCAGATGTAGATGCAATCAGATCCGATAATCTATCTGCAGTTGGATCTGGACCTCTTGTGCAATTATTTAGATTTTCATTAATTACATCTACTTTACATCCCAACTCTCTTAACAAATTTGGAGCAAATCCTTTTGCAGCTCCTCCTCCTATATCAATAACGATTTTCGGTTGATTTTCTATATGTCCTATTATTTTTTTTGCGTCTTCTAGATATGATGATGTAATTTGTTCTTCAGTACCAATTTTTGTTTTTAAAATTTCTTGATTTTCAAGAATTCTTGGTAATTCTGCTTCATTAATTCCTCTCCCATCTACGATAAATTTCATTCCATTCCATTCTAATGGATTGTGTGATGATGTAATTATCAATCCTGCTCCGTATTTTCTTGATTCCCGAAAAACAACTGGGGTTGGTACTGTACCTAAATCATATACATTTATTCCATTTTTCATTAATGCTGCAGATGCCGTCTCTTTGATCATTGTCCCTGACGATCTCGTATCTTTACCTATTACACACTTTTTAGATTCAATTAACGATGAAAAATTATTGCAAAAATATAATGTATCTTTTAGATTAAAATCATCTCCAAATATGCCTCTAATGCCAGAAATTGTTTTTTTCACATCATCCATTTCTGAAAGGCTTTTTATTAACTCTGATGGAATCATCGAAAAGCGCCTTGGTAGCTCAGCCTGGTAGAGCGAACGCCTCGTAAGCGTTAGGTCGAGAGATCGAGTCTCTCCCAAGGCTTCATCCTACACTAATTTTTAAAATTGTTTGGTTTTTTTAAATATTTTTAATCATCGAATTTTTCTATATCTATTTGCAATTCTTTTCCTAAACCTTCCCACCACTGCTTAGTTTCGTTTGTCATATTATCTTACATTTTATCCTAAATTCTCCTTTATAGATCTGTCGATTCATAAATATTTGATCAATTCATAACATAATATGAAATTAAACTATCTTGCTTGATCTCGTTTTCTTTTTCTGTATATGATTATTAATAATGTTCCACCCGCACATCCCCAAAACAGAGGTGTTAATCCCGCATTTTTTGGATCTATTATCCCTACAAAGGATAATATCATTATCCCCACCAAAACGAATCCTATTATTTCAAGAATCTTA
>JAEMQG010000191.1 GCA_022758935.1 Candidatus Nitrosopumilus sp.
AATATTGTAGAAAATGAATCAAAGATTTTAAATATCTGTCAAAGAAAATTCAGAAAAAATACATTCGACTTGGGATCGTACCAAAATTTATTCTAAAAAGGTCTAATCTTTAAAAATGCTAAACTACAACACATGGACCTTTTATGACCATGAGGATTATTCAAATTTTCATTATTACTTTTTCACAAGATATATTTCAGTTAATTAAAATTTATTTGATAACTTGGAACTATGCCATCCCTGATTCTTTGAACATTTCTATTTCTAGATAGTTGATATTTTATGTCATTATGTTGAATTAATATAGAAATCTGTGAAATGCATAAAAACATAAAAATACTTTCTATATTGTTGACTAAACTATCCAATTGGGATAAGATTCCATTTGTTTTTTCATTAGGGGTTTTACCAGCGTTAACGATTTGGATCATTATTCATCCAATAAGCAATTTTGCGTTTGATGATATGTATTTGATGACCGTAATTTTTTTGGCATCATTATCTACAATTGGAATTACCTTTTTGTCCAAAGTTAAAGAAGATCATAATCCTGATGTTGCAAAATTTCGTAGTGCCAAAAATGAATTGAAAAAACTGGAAAAGCAATTAAACAACAATGAAAACATGATAAAAGATATTGAAAAACAAATTAAGAAAAAAAATGAAACTGACGATAAAAAACCAGAACAAGATGGTGAGATAAAACAAGAAGAAAATGTTCTTTATCCCGTGACTCGATTACGTATAGAATTAAAAAATAAATCTGAGGAAATAAATACAAGAATTGAGAAACTTAAAATGGAAATTGGTGTTATTCATTTTAAGGTAATTGATTCAGTACTTATACAAAATTTTGAACCTAATCTAAAAAAAAAAATAGAAAAAGAGTTAGATAAAATCAAAGATGGACTTAAAGAAAATAATATTCCCTATGCGGAATCTGCAATTTCAAAAACAGATGATGCAAGTTTTGAGTCTCAAATTAAAATTCTAATTGATATTGTAACTAATAATAGCGATGCAGCTCGTTTGTATGAAAAAAAAATTGGTGAATTAAATAAAAAAATTACTAAAATCAAGGAAAAAAAATTTGAAGAATTTGGACTTGATGATGTAGATAATGATGTAAAGAAAAATAGCCCTCAATTATTCATTTTTGCTGCTCTTTTTGCAATTATTGGTGGATTGGCAATTACCGCAGCATTAGATGCATTTGTTGATCCTGATCAAAATAGCACCATTCTATACGTGCATAACATTGCTAGCATTACTGATTTAATATCCAGTCCATCGGCATTTGTGATAGCTAGCTATTTTCCAATAGCAATTTTGTTCATACATGGTGCAATAATTTTTTTATCTAGTCAAGGTGCACAGATCATATCTAAAGGTAATAGCTTTGGGTACTTTATCAGTTCTTTAATATTGTTCATGGAAGGAATAATTCTTTTCTACGCGGCTACTTCAATAAACAATTTTCTAAACTTTTCATTTTGGATTTTCTTGCTTATGGCAATCGATCTTGCATGGCTTGCGATTAATTGGGCAAAAGGAATTGATTTTGAATCACAGTGGGTGCATTTCAACTTGGCTATGTTATTTTTTACGTTGTGTATTTTACTTTTGTTTCATTCAGTAACACAGGTAGATAAAGCGGTCTATGCATTTATGCTGATAATATTTGTTGCAAGAACTGTTGCTGACTATGTAGCAGGTTGGAAGTCTGTTTGGGGACAGTTTGATATATCTGATTCTAACGCTCTTTGACATAAACCATAATTTGAATTTGCCAATATCCAAATCTGATTCGCTAGTAATACTTTCAATGAATTCTAAACATTAACCCGAATAACCTTATTTATCAAGTATTCATTTAAAAAATACGAAAAAATATTCAATCATTATACTAATGTTTGTAATTATTGTTGGTATATCTAGTATCTTATATTTTTTTTCTGCAAATTATGATTCTCGAATAAAAATTGAAAATAATCTATTAGGTATTAACAGTAAAAATGATAATTTTCTTTGTGATAGTACATTTAAGACAGGATACACCACAGCAAATACCCCCAGTGATAATATCGAGAATAGTTATTTAACACAGACCTATGATGTGATTGTAATTGGGGCAGGAATATCTGGTCTTGAAGCTGCACACCAATTAGATAAAAATGGTGTGAATGTCATGATACTTGAGGGGCGAGATAGAATTGGAGGAAGAGTATGGACAGTTGACATTGATAATACTGCCATCGATCTTGGAGCTTCTTGGATTCATGGATTAAATCAGTATAGCGGATTTCAAAACCCGCTTTTTCTAATTACAGAAAGAAACAACATCATTACTGTTAAAACCTCTGATACTAGTACGTTGTACAATTACATTGGTAAAAAGATTGATGATGATACGAGTGAGATTTTTGATAGATATGTAAAATTTGCTCAAAAATATGATGAAACCCTAACTGACGAGCAAAAACAGAAAATTAGTGTTCAGGATGTGATAAACAAATTTTACTTAAAGGGCAGCCTTGATGCAAGACAGCGTGCAATATTCAACTATACTATGCAATTTAACTATGATATGGGACAGGCAGAGAACACCACAAACATTTCATTTGCAAAATCATTAGAAACTCAATATTTTGCCGAAGATGAAGATCATGAAGTCATTTTCCCTCAAGGATATGGTCAAATAGCCAATTGTTTAGCTGGGAAATTGAATATTCTACATGCAAATGTGACCAAAGTGGATTATACTGGTTCACCTATCACAATATACACAAATCAAGGAATCTTTCATGCAACCCATGTGATCAGCACTCTTCCCATATCAATTTTACAGAATAAAACCAATATGAAAGTAGAATTCGTTCCTAATTTTGATCAAACTAAGATGGATGCCATAAACAGTCTTGCAATGGGTACCATGGATAAAGTCTATTTGCTCTACGATAAACCTTTTTGGGATTCAAGTACTTGGATTAATCGCGTATCAGAGAATAATAATGTGACGGATAAGAAATGGCAGTTTTTTTTCAATTTGTACAAATATGATGATAAACCAATTATTTTGGCATTTAACACTGGAGAATCTGCAAAACAGTTAGAAATGAAGAGTAATTATGAAATCAAAAATGAGTTAGTTAACATTTTAGAAAAAATATATCCGGGTAAACATGAACCAATTAATTATGTTGTTACTAGATGGGCATCAGACCCATTGGCTGGTGGTTCATATTCTATTGTTCCTATAAATGGGTCAGTCAATAGTGCAGATATCTTGGCAAAACCAATTAACGATAAACTCTTTTTCGCTGGGGAGGCAACTAGTAAATATTATTATGGAACAGTACATGCTGCCTATATTTCTGGATATCGTGCAGCCGAAGAAGTTTTGAAAGCAAAGGATGAAAAATTATTGGATGCCCCACTTGAACAGTTAAGACATGGGATTAAGAAATGGGATGTTATTTGTAAAGCAAACGAACAACTAATAGTAGATGAATCATCAGATGATAACATGGTGTATAAAAAATAATCTAAATCTGGAAATTATTAATACTGTCAATAATTTTATGAAAATCTCCCATGTGATGTGTTAGTTCTAGTTTAACTTGACTGCTCTAAACCAATTGAATTTTCTATTTGTATTTTTGAGTTTTGAGTTTTGAGGTGTGGTTTATTTATTTGGTGTACAATTACTGCTGGATTGTTAATTATCTTGTTATTTTCGTAGACGAACATTTGCTTCTTTGCTATCTCTTCGAAGAAGAGTTTAGTAGGTACTATGGCTTCAGGAGAAAAGCTTCCTCTCTCTTTGATGACTCCTTTTTTTATCATTTGTGCAATTATGCTTGCCGAAATGCCTGTGTCTATGTTACATCCTGCATCTTCCCATCCATCAAGTGTTGGCGCAATACATTCCATTTCTATTATTTTCTCTTTTCCATCTTTTTCACCGAAGACTTGCAACCAAAGGCATTCTCTTTCTTTGTATCCTTTGGGAATATTCAGTCTACGTAATATTGCCGTAAGAACATCTATTGGTTTTATCTTTGTTTTCATAAATTCTATTTTTTTTGATTCGCTTAGACCAAAATCGATAAACATTTTGATTGTCTTAAAGGAATGGTCTGGAAACCCTGCATAGAATCTAACATTTTTCAAACCTTTGTTACTAAAGTAATGGTAGAATGTGTATGGTTCCGAATGTTCCGCCAAAAAGCATTTTTGTTTGCCTATGAACTTGTGATTACGTTCTTCTATGGTCGACATGGGGAATTTTTTGATAAATTTGCCGTTTTCCAGAATTGTTGCTTGATGAGTGAATTCGTAAGCGACACTTTCAATAGAGAAGGGTACAACGAATTCTTTTATGTTAGAATCCCACGCAAAGCCCACTTCTATAGTGTTTATTTTGTCCAGTTTTTCAGATGCATGTCTTAACATGACATTACCGATTCCTGGAACTGACCCACATCCTGTGATATGGGTTAAATTTTTTTCTTTTAGTGTGTGATTAAGCTTTAACTGTTCTTTAGTCATTGATATTGTAGAACCAAGATCTATGCTGTGAACGTTTGATTCTATACACATTTTTAGAGATTTCAGATTGATATCATCCTCTGCGCAATTAATTACGACATTGGCATTTGATCGTCGAATTATACCCTGAATTTTTCCTGTATCTGTTATGTCTGCTAAAATCAAATCTGAAGAATGTTTGTAACTATTCAACAAATCCCGATTTAGTGGTTTTTCTCTGTCAACAAGTAACACTGAATATCCTTTTTCGAGTAGATCCCTACAAACAATTTTCCCTTGCATTCCAAGGCCACCAAGAATTATAAAATCATAATTCAATGTTTTACATTATACTCATATTAGATAAATTTTTTTATTAAAAAATTATTTTATGTAAATATCTCTAAATTTAAGTATAAAAGCATAAAACTTAGTAGGAAGATAGATTAATCTCTTTTTGATTTTGCAAATTATTGATGGCTACCTTTGATGTTCATGTGACCATTGAAAACAAACCCGGAATCAGTGATCCTGAAGGTGAAACAATTATAAATGATCTTGTATTGAAAGGCACACATTCAGCAATATCTAAAATCAAAACTGCAAAAATGCTAAAATTCACAATCAAGGAAAAAGATAAAAAATCTGCAAAAACTAAAGTCCAAGAAATTTGCGATGAATTACGCATTTACAATCCAATGGTAAGT
>JAEMQG010000126.1 GCA_022758935.1 Candidatus Nitrosopumilus sp.
TGGTACTAGGAAAAGGTTTGCTCAAGCAATTGGAAGTACTGAAAAAAATATTCATGAAAATATTATTTCTGCTATTAAAAAAGCAAAAAAACCCAAAATTATTTCCTCTGGAAAATTCATGGAAAATCATTCAAAAAACCTGCTTATTATGCCTATTGTTACCCATTTTGAAAAAGAATCTGGACCTTTTATCACGTCATCAATTGTATATGTCAAAAATCCTGATACTGGAAAACAAAATTCTTCATTTCACAGGTTGATGCCAATTGATAAAACTCATTTTTCAATTAGAATGGTTGAAGGAAGGCACTTACACCGATGTTTTATTGACGCAAAAGAACATAACGAAGCTCTAAAAATTGCAGTAACTATCGGAGTTCACCCTGCCATATCCATTGCAGGTGCATATCAAGCCGAATGGGGAAAGGACGAAATTGATATTGCAAATTCACTTTTAGGAGGAAAACTTACTTTGGCAAAACTTCCTTACACTGGATTACACGTTCCATTTGGAGCTGAAATTGTAATGGAAGGAAAAATCCTTCAAGACAAAACTCATTCTGAATGGATGGTAGAAATGCTTCAGACTTATGATCACCATAGATTACAGCCAATTTTCGAGTTAGAATCTCTATACTATAGAAACAATCCAATTTTCCATGATGTTCTTTCTGGTTTTTCAGAACATCGATTATTAATGGGAATGCCGATAGAGTCGAAATTAAATGGAGAATTAAAAAAAGCGTTTCCCCAAACTAAAAAAGTATCAATGACCAATGGTGGTTGCAATTGGTTACACGCAGTAATACAGATAAAAAAGAAAACCGAATCTGATGCAAGAAAAATAATTAAAAAAACATTCGAATTACATCGCTCTTTAAAACAAGTTACTGTTGTAGATGAAGACATTGATCCAAATAATGCAGAATCTGTTGAATATGCAATGGCGACACGATTCCAGGCTGATAAAGATCTAATAATATTAAAAAATGTACGTGGTTCAAGTCTAGATCCTTCAAGTGATCAAACAAAATTGAAGACTGCAAAAATGGGCATAGATGCAACAAGATCTCTTTTAAAGCGGCCAGAAGGATTTGAGTTAGCACAAATTCCAAAAATAGAAAAAATCAATCTAGTAAATTATTTCAGATAGTTATGTTTCTTAATCACAACTGATTAAATTAAATTGAATGAAATTAATAATAATCCATTGCAAAATAACCCTGAAAATTTCACAATTAAAGATAAAAGTCCTGAAGAATCAAGTGCAGAGGTAATTATTCGAATGTTTCCATCTGACGCAAATCCGGCTGGAAATGTGTTTGGAGGAGAAATTTTAAAACATATTGACATGGTTGCAGGCATTGTTGCTCAAAGACACTCTCAATCAAATGCAGTAACGGTAAGTATGGATAGTGTAAATTTCATAAAACCCGTTTTTGTAGGTAATGTTCTAAAATTAAACGCAAGGATAAACTATGTTCATAATTCTTCAATGGAAATAGAGGTAAGAGCTGAAGCTGAAGATATTGTAACTGGAATTAAGACTGTCACTGGAACCGCTTTTGTAACTTTTGTTACATTGGATAAAAATGGAAAACCAAGTCATGCTCCAAAATTATTAGTTAAAACTGATGAGGATCGAAAAAAATTTGAGGAGGGAAAAATCAGAATGGAAGAAAGATTAAAACACCGTAAAAAACCGAATACGTGATTATTATGGAATAGTTTAAGAGTCACAAAAATATTGATAAGTTATGTCTGATGAAAAATCAAATGAATGGAATTCACTCTGGCAAGATTATTCAAAATCACTTGAAACTTGGAAAATGCTCTTTAATCAAATCCAAAACGCAAGTAATGAAATGCAAACCAAATTTAATGAGGTATGGGAAAAAGCTACCAAAGAATCTAGTTCAGATACTATGAAACTGTTTGGTGAAAATTGGCAAAAGGCACTTAGCGATGTTGGGATGAAATCATTTAAAGAATTCGGAGAAGCTTGGCAAAAAGCCCTTAATGACACTAATACATCTGCTTTCAAACAATTTGCTGAAAATTGGCAAAAGACTCTGAGCTCATCTGGAATAGAACAGATGGAAGCATACGGGGAAACTATGAAAAAATTTTCTGAAACATGGAATAAGATGTGGCCTAAACTCAAGTAATGTGATAAATTAAGAGATCACCATCTTTGTTTCTTTAGAATTTTTACACAAGTAAATTTTAGAAAGTCATCTATAAACAAATATTTTAATTTAATTCAGTGTTGTTAATTTTATTATTTCAATACCAATTTTTACAATTCCTTACTAGAATAAACACACGTTTTGATTCTTTTTTCAATCTTTGTGACCTCTTTAATAATTTTATTTATACAAACACCTATAAAATTTATTGCAGTAATTTTATTTATTTATTTCTCAAATTTTTCTTTTAGTGTAAAAAATTCTAATTTTTTGTGATTGCACTAATTATTAATATCGTTTTACACACTTGTACATACAATTCTATATTATATCTAGTCAACAACTTGAATAATAATTGTAAATATTTTAAGGAATTATGTTTAGTGATTATTTTTACGCAAAATAATTTATTTTAAACACAAAAATTTTCTAAATAAATTTAAAAAACATGACAATCAAATTTTATTTGATTGCCAAGCTTCGTTGAATTTTTTTATAGCCTCTTGATATGCTTTGATTGAATCATCACCAGAACTTTTTAGAAATCTTTCCCACTGCTCATTGAATTTTTTAATTGAATTTATGTTGGTTTCTTTAAATATATTTTCAATCATGTTTGTTTGTTGTTTTATGTATTCAGGACCTATCTCCTGCCAAGTATTTTCTCAACTTGTGCTAACTTTTTTTAATAATTCTGTATCTGATTCTAATGCTCTTTGGCATGCATCATGATACGTCATCAATGTATCGTTTGTAGCCTTTTGCCATTGTTCAAGTGATTCTTTCCACACACTTAATGCAGAATTGTATTCTTTCCAGGCCTTTTCAAATTCTGGTTTAGTTGATGAATTTGGTTGATTTTTTGGTTTGGAATCTAATTTCTTTCCTGGCTTCTTTTTTAGACTAGTTTTCTTATTTGTAGCCATAAATTAAATTATTATTAGTAGATGTTAAAGTTTTCAATTATTCCAAAGTATGAAAATAACAAAATTTCTAATTTTATTTAAATTCTGATGCCTTACTAAAATTTGTGACGTGTTTCTTGTCTTTGTTTCTAAATAACGTGTAATGATATTCACAAAGATTTCTGGTTTCTTTAAATCCAATTTTTACTAATCTGCTGGCTTTAACCTTACACTCTGAAATACTGCATTGCAATGTTACCTGTAAATTTTATCTATTAATAAGATTATGAAATATTGTAATTACCACTAGTAAAAAATGAGATGATTCTACCTTAAAATTTATAGCAATCTAATTTTATTAATTAAATTTGTTATCTATTATTACTAGCTTTTTATGATTGTAAAAGATTAAAAAATTATGTCAGAAGACGAAAAAGGAAAACGATTCCTAGAATTAATTGATCAACAAAATAATGTTCAATGGAAAATTATCACAAAATTAACCTTGTTGGTTCAATCTAAATGGAATTCTTCAAAGTTACACATTGAACTTGAATCACTTATAGAAACACATACCAAAATTACAAAAGAATTAAACAATCTGGATGAAAATAATAGTATTCTATAATGCTGAATCAATCATTAATGCTATAAACAAAATTGTCAAATAAGGACTAGAAAATTTAAACAAAGTCCAGGCTGCTTTTTCCTTAGGTTTTGCAATTACCCAGGCTGACAATATGATCATTAAAGCACCTGATACTATTGCAGTCCATAAATAAATAGAGCCGACCATTGCTGCTCCGCTATCTGTTGTTAAAAAAAATGGCACAATTGAAAATAACACCATTACAAAAGTTGAACCAGCAATTACTCTTGCAGATGTCTTTTCAGATTGAACTGCTGTCAACATCGGAATATTGACTTTATTGTAATCTTCTTTGAAATGCAAAGTTAAAGCCCAAATATGCATTGGAATCCAAATAAACACCAGTCCTGCCATTGCTAGACCCATTGTCCATAAATCTGTCATAGTAACAGCTACCCATCCTATCATTGGGGGGGCGCCTCCACATAAACCACCTAAAATTATGTTGGTTCTAGAATTTCGCTTTAACACATATGAGTAAATGAGAACGTTGTTTAGTAAACCAAATGCAATAAATGCAGTTGCCCAAATACCCTGTTCTAAAGTAGTGGTAAACGAAATTCCAAATGCCAAGATTAATGAAATTCCAGCTAATGCTAGTCCAAAATTTCTAGCTTTTTCCGCAGGATGAATTCTTTTTGAAGGAAGCGGTCTATTTTTTGTTCTCTCCATTATTGCATCTATGTCTCTATCATGATAATTTGTCAAAGTATTAGCTGCAGCAGAGCCGGCCGCAACAGAAAATAACATCAATGTCCATGTGGCAAGAGAAATTTCTATATGATAAATATTTGAAGCAGTTAAAGTTGCTCCAAATGCAGTGAATACTAGCAGATACCAAATCTTCGGTTTTGTCAACTCATAATACACGGCAACACGAGATTCAGATTTCTGTTTTTGCAATGCTACACACTATCCTTTGATTGCATATATGGCATTGCTTTTCCACGAGACTTCATTTCAATAAATGACTCTGATGACTGAATACCTTCAATACTACCAATTTTTTCAGACACCATTTTGTGCATCTGATCTAAAGATTTTGCATACATTGTTACCAATATGTCAAATCTACCTGTAACTTCGGCAATTTCTCTTACTCCATCTATTTTAAATAATTCTTCAATTATGTGATCTCGTTGTTTTGAATCCATGTTTATTCCTGTTAATGCCTTTATCTTGTAACCAAGCTCTGAATCATTTACAACAATTGTGTAGCGCTCAATTAATTTCAGCTTAACTAGACGTTTAATTCTAGAATATACTACTGATGAATTTACATTAATTTTTTTTGATAATCGTGGCACTGAAATTGATGCATCATTAGACAATTCTGATAGAATTTGTAAATCTAATTCATCCACTTTTGTCGTTTAAAACACCTGAAGCAATCTAGATTTTTGGAACTTATAAAGTTATTATTGAAAAAATTATAAAAAACAATCTAAATTTTACCTTTTTTGTAAAGCATCTCTGCTAATAAAACCGCCCCTTTGGCTGACCCCATTTTTTTATTATGTGAAAATAACATGTACTTTAAACCATGATCAAACAATGGCTCTTTTTCAACTCTTCCAATTGTTGTAGTCATACCATCGCCAACTCCACGTTCCAATCTTGGTTGAGGTCGCGTTGGATCTTCATGAAATGCATAGTATTTTTCAGGAGCAGATGGAAGGCCAACTACGGTGCTTTCTTTGTTAGCGTCATCATACACTTGTTTAGCAATTTGTGAATCTATCTCTTTTTCAGTTTCTACAAAAACCGATTCAGTGTGTCCATCAATTACTGGAACTCTTGTACAAGTGGAACTTACTCTTATGTTGGCATCTTCAATTTTTCCATTTTTTAATTTACCAAGAATCTTTCTAGTTTCAATTCTTACTTTTTCTTCTTCTTTTGCAATGTATGGTATGATGTTATCCGTAATATTCATTGCAGAAACTCCCGGAGCACGGCCAGCACCAGATATTGCTTGCATTGATGTCATCATTACTCTTTTTGCTCCATATTTTTCATATAATGGTTTTAAAGTAATTGCCAATCCCGTAGTTGTACAATTTGGAAGAGGTGCAACCCAACCTTTCCAATTTCTATTTTTCTTTTGAATTTCTAATAATTCTGACTGCTCGTCATTAATACCTGGAATTAGAATTGGTACATCCTCTTCATATCGATAAGCAGAACTCGTTGAAATCACTGGAAGTTCAGCTGCAATCTTTGTCTCAATTGCTCTGGCTGCATTTGACTCAACTGCTGAAAACACCAAGTCTAATTGTGACAAGTCCAATTCATCAATATTTTTTACAGTCATCTCTTTAATGTACTCTGGAATTTCGCCATCTACTTCCCAAGATATTATTCCACTATTGGGATCTCTGATTGCATCTAGATATTTTTTCCCTGCAGAGCGTTCAGATGCTGCAATTTGTGTAACTTCAAACCAGGGATGATTATTTAATGACTGTACAAATTCCTGTCCTACATAAACTGTAAACCCTACAATTGCCACTCGTTTCTTGTACACGATCTAAAAATCTTTTATTCAATTAATAATCGTTTTCTGAATTTGACCAAAACATACTATATTAGCAATGGCTGTTTCAAATCATGAAGACAAA
>JAEMQG010000039.1 GCA_022758935.1 Candidatus Nitrosopumilus sp.
ACCGGTGCTAAAATGGTTCATCTAGCACCAAACACTACATCAAAAACTACGTCAAAATCTGTCAGTAGATTAGACGGACGATCCACTTACAGAGGAATGCTTCATGTTGCAAAAGGTGCCACTAATGTAAAAGCTACTGTAAGATGTGATGCATTGCTGTTGGATGATACATCAAACACTGATACTTATCCTTACATGGAAATTAATCAAGAAGATGCTACAATTACACACGAAGCAACTGTGGGAAAAATTGGTGATGAACAAATCTTCTATCTTATGACTAGGGGATTTACGGAAGAAGAAGCATTATCCCTAATTGTTAATGGATTCATGGAGCCATTTACTAAAGAATTGCCTATGGAATACGCTGTAGAGTTAAACAGACTCATCAAGCTAGAAATGGATGATTCAGTAGGTTAAACTACCAAATTCAAATTTTGATTCACTATGTCTCAAGAAACACTCTCAAAAATTAATTCTGACCACATCGAGGAAATTTCTTCTTCTGGAAACGAACCTGATTGGTTAAAACAGTACCGTAAGAATTCACTATCTATCTACGATGCTCTTCCAATTGAGACATCTCCGTTATACAACAAATACACTGATGCAAAAAGAATGGATCCACAACAAGTTTCTTTTTCAATATCTACAACTAGTTCAGCTCCGCCCTTTCTTAAAAAAAGATTGGGCGAATTAGATAAAGAAACTTGCATTATTCAAATAGGGACCAATATTCATAAAATCAACATTTCTGATGAATTAAAATCAAAAGGACTAGTAATATCATCTGTTAATGACGCAATAAAGAATAATCAGGAATTAATCCGAAAAGCATTAGAGGCGTCAAATTCAAAAGAAGACAAGTTTACTGCATTAAACAATGCAGCATTTAATTCTGGATTCTTCATTCATATACCACGTAATATGGTATTGGAAAAACCAATTCATGTTCTATCTTGCCTATCTGATGATGGTATTTCTGCCATTTCTAGAAATGTTATCTTTGCAGGTGAAAATAGCAAGGCAACAATTGTCCAGGAATTATATTCTTCTAAGGCAGAAAAACAACAAGCATATCTTGAATTATTAAACACAAACGTTGCTCAAAACGCACAACTTGATATTACGACTTTGCAGATGATGGATCAAAGTACTGTTAATTTCTCTACTCGACGAACTGACTTGGCACAAGACTCTAAAATTAATTGGTATTCTGGTTTGTTTGGTTCAATGTTATGTAGATACAAAATAGAATATTTCCTTAATGGAACAGGTGCTTCTGCCAATGATTCAGAAGTGATATTTGGAAACAATGAACAATCCTTTGATATTCAAACCAACGTAAATCATGAAAGCCCCTCTACAGAAGGTAAAGTGGTTGAAAAATCAATCCTGAGAAATAAATCAAAATCTCTTTTCAAGGGAATGATACGAATAAAAAAAAATGCTACAAAATCAAATTCATTTTTGTCTGGCCGTTCTATACTCCTTGATAAAGACGCAAAATCAGATTCCATTCCAGGATTGGAGATTTTTACTAATGATGTTAAAGCGACTCACTCTGCATCGGTTGCCCAAATTGACGAGGAGCAAATTTTCTATCTCAGAACAAGGTGTTTAAGCAAAGAGGAGGCTGAAAGAACGATTATTGAAGGATTTTTGGAACCCCTATCAAGAAAAATGTCTTATCAAGTCCGAGCATGGATCTCTTACCTGATTGAATCTAAATGGGATTCTCGTGAATTAACCATTAACACCGATGAGGAACTAGCAAAATTTGTCGAAATTGAAGAAACTCGTTATAACGAAGATTCTGAAATAGAGCAGCATTACAAGTATAGGTGATGAATTGGGTCAATGGATTAAAGCCTGTATTTTAGATCAAGTAAAAAAAGGCCAGCTTTTTGGTTTTTCTCATGATGATAAAAAAATTCTTTTAGCAAATCAAAACGGAAAAATCTATGCAACTGATCTAATTTGTACTCATGCTGAGGCTGATCTTTCTACAGGATTTCTCAGCGAAGAAGGTGTCCGATGCCCCTTGCATCTCTCTATTTTTAATTTAGAGAATGGTACACCCCAAAATCTTCCTGCAGAAATACCGTTAAAAACATACAATGTTAAAATAGAACAAAATGAAATTTATGTGGAGATTTAAAAATTATGCAAAGCACACAAATATCATTTGAAAATTTAAGAAAAGATTTTCCTATATTGCAGAGAACTGTGAGAGATAATAAAACACTGATCTATTTGGATAATGCATCTACAACACAAAAACCTAATCAAGTAATTGATGCAATTACTGATTATTATAGAAATCACAATGCGAACATTCACAGGGCCGTTTATGCATTAGCGGAAGAAGCAACTGAACTTTATGAACAAGCTCGAGATAAGATTGCCCGTTTTATCAACATAAAAAATAGAGAAGAGATTATTTTTGTTAGAGGGACTACAGAGGCAATAAATTTAGTTGCATACGCATGGGGTAGATCCAATGTAAAAAAAGATGACATTATAGTTACCACCGAATATGAACATCATAGTAATATTGTACCTTGGCAATTATTAACTCAAGAAAAAGGTGCTAAGCTAGAATACATTGGAATGGATGACAACGGTGAATTGATTCTAAATGATCTTGACAAATATCTTGCTACAGGTAAAGTCAAACTTGTAACCTTTAGTCTAATGTCTAATGTTCTTGGTACTATTAGTGATGCAGAAAAAATAATTTCAAAATGTAAGGAGGCGGGGGTTCTGACTTTAATTGATGGCGCCCAAGCCGTTCCACACATGCCTGTAGACATTGAAAAATTAGGTTGTGACTTTTTTGCATTTTCTGGACACAAAATGCTGGGACCTACTGGAATTGGAGTCCTTTGGGTAAGAAAATCAGTTCTACAAACAATGAATCCATTTCATGGTGGGGGTGATATGATAAGAGAGGTGCATAAATACGAAACAACATGGAACGATTTACCATATAAATTCGAAGCAGGCACTCCAAATATTGCAGATGTTATTGGATTTGGGGCCGCGATTGATTATCTTACAAAACTTGGAATGGATAAAATAAGAGAACATGAAATTGAATTGACAAATTATGCTATGGAAAAATTATCCCAGGTAAAGGGATTGACAATCTATGGAACAAAAGATATCTCAAAACGAGGTGGAGTAATTTCATTTAACTTTGCGGATGTTCATCCTCATGATGTAGCACAAATAATAGATGAAGAAGGAATAGCAGTAAGGTCTGGACATCATTGTGCTCAAGTACTAATGGAAAGGCTAAATGTTGCGGCCACTTCTCGTGCAAGTTTTTACATTTACAATACTAAGGAAGAAGTAGACGCATTAATTATTTCACTAAACAAAGTTGCGAGGATATTCAAACTATGAGCAGCAATGCCGATATTTATCATGAAATGATCATTGATTATTCACGAAACCCAATTAATTATGGTAAAATAGAAAATCCAGATGTCACTTTTCACGATTCAAATCCTCTCTGCGGTGATAGCATTGATATTGATATGAAAATTGATGATAACAAAGTCTCAGATATCAAATTTCATGGTAGAGGATGTGCAATTTGCATGGCTTGCTCCTCAGTATTGACTGAAATCACAAAAGGCAAAGGAATCGATGAAGTGAGAAATATCACCAAACATGATGTCTTGAGCGAGCTAGGATTAGAACATCTACAAGCTGTTAGAATAAAATGTGCACTACTATCACTTAAAGTACTAAAATCTGCTCTTTATTCGTATCTTGGAGAACATATGAAAAATATTCAAGATGCAGATAAGTTAAAAGAAGAGGCAGCCAATTTATACTAATATGGGCGGTTTTACTCCAAGTATTCCAATCTCTATTCAGATTAGAAAAATAATTTTTGAAAACCATAATGTCGTAGATGATAAATTTACAAACGATGAAATTTTTGAAAAAATAAAACAAAACGGTGATTTAGATCCTTCGTGGAATATAGATGACATAGAATCATATTTTCAAGACATTTGTGATTGTGGTCTTGCAAGAAATATTGCACAAAATTTTACAACAATTTGGCTTAAGCTATTCGACCCTATTGAAAAACATCATTGTACTTCTTGCAATCTAGATGTTTATGTTGGGGCATCAGAAAAACAAATTTGTCCAAACCCTTCTTGTAAATCTACTATTTAGATCTGTATTTATTAGCTGCATCTTCAAGTGCTTTTATCATTGGAAGCTTTTCACCAGTTAGATAAAGAACCAGTGCTCCACCCGCAGTACTGATATGGTCTATTTTTTCAGCCAGTCCATATTTTTTTAACGCAGATGTTAAATGTCCTCCGCTTACTATGGTAGTTGCCATTGAATTTGCAACTGCAGAGAGTAACTCTTTTGTTCCATAGCTGAAATTTTCTTTTTCAAAAAATCCTGCAGGACCACTAATAAAAACAGTTCCTGCACCTGCAATTAACTTTGAATAATATTCAATTGTTTTTGGTCCTAAATCATAAATTTTATCTCCTGCACCAAGCTCTCTTACGTCCATCTCTACTCTTTCGCCGTCTTTGTCAATGGCAATATCGACTGGAGTGGAAAACACATCTGGGTATTCACCAATTAACGCATGTGCTTTTGCTACTACTTCCTCCTCTTTTTTAATTCCAAGCGGATATCTTATTCTTGCTTGAGCTCGCAAAAAGACATTTCCAATTAATCCTGTAAGCAATACATGATCTGCGCGACCATTTTGAATCAATAATTTGATTGCTTCTAATCTATCTGGAACCTTGGAGCCGCCAAGGACAATCACATGGGGTGCCTTGGCTACAGTCATAATCTCATCTAAATTTCTGACTTCTCTTTCAACAATTCTTCCAGCACATGCAGGTAAAACATGTGGAAATCCAACTATCGAGGGATGTGATCTATGGGCACTCGGAAATGAATCTAATACAAAAAGATCAATTAATTTTGATAAGCGTTTCACCATGATGGTATTTGCAGCATCCTCTGGTGAGAATTCGTAATTTTCTTCAGCGCATAAACGCAGATTATCTAAAAGTAATATTTCACCACCTTTCAAATTTTTTATTTCATTTTGTGCAGCAACACCAATGACATCTTCCACATACCTAATTTTCTTACCCATTAATTTTTCGAGGACCTTTGCATGCTTATCCATTCCCGTATAATCTGTATTTCCAACCCTGCCTTGATGAGATCCAACTACTAATTTTGCTTCTCCTAATGATTTTATAGTTTCAATTGCCTCCTCAATCCGTTTTGTTCCTGAAATCTCCATGGTATCAGGATCTATCGGGCAATTCATGTCTACCCTTAAAAAAACTGTTTTATCTTTAAGGTCAAAATCATCAAGTGTTAATACCTTCATAATTTTTGAATTAAATACTGGGTTAAATCCTTTGAGTTGTTCCAATTTTTTATTACAGTTGAATTTGCCTAGCGAATTATTTCTAATCACTTA
This sequence comes from Candidatus Nitrosopumilus sp., assembly GCA_022758935.1. Classification (GTDB taxonomy): domain Archaea; phylum Thermoproteota; class Nitrososphaeria; order Nitrososphaerales; family Nitrosopumilaceae; genus Nitrosarchaeum. The sequence continues at coordinate 5,495 of JAEMQG010000039.1, forward strand.
ACAAAAATTAAAAGTATCATATAACGTGTCCAATTAGTTGCAAAACTGGATTTATGATATTAGGTCACGCTCATTCGTTCTACTTGTAATTTCATTTCTCATTGTAACTATGTTGGTATATTTTCAAATCACAGAAAATATTGATCAATCCATAATTTCCTTTGTTGCTGAGAAGGAAGGAAATTCTTCTTTAGATCTTGCCATGCAGATAATTACAGAGTCGTGTGATTCGTTTTACATGCTAGGTTTTGGTATTGTTATGCTTTTGATAAAAAAAACAAGAAGAATAGGAATTACCCTGATGATTTTGATAGTTTTGTCAACTCTTCTCACTGGATACATAAAGTGCGGAGTGGATAGAGATAGACCTAATTTTGAATATGAAGGTGCTCCATTTCCTGTTGGAATAAGTCGTGACACTTTTGCATTATTTTGTGAAGGGGGATCTAACGCGTCATATCCATCTGGTCATGCAGCAAGAGCGATGATCATTGGTGTGATACTTGGCTATGCGTTATCTGAAAAATTTCCTCGAGGTTCTTACTTGTTATTTCTTTACCCTCTATTAGTATCAATAAGTAGAGTGTATGTTCTTCAGCATTTCCCAATGGATGTAATTGGAGGATCTATACTTGGTATAATGTTAGCTGGCGTAATGGCAAAAAAAACAAAATTATACAAAATTTTTGAAAAATCAAAATCCTAATTCTGTTAGGTCTTTGTTACTAATCAAAACTATGGCGTAATGACTATCATCATAATGATATGTCCAATATCTAATGTCTCTAATCTCATTTTTCTGTCTTAGACCATGTGTGACTCCTGTAGTTATCGTATATCCTATTCTTTTTGCAAGTTTTGATTCTTTTGGCATCAAAATTCTAAATCCTTCTTTTCTATTGCTAAATCCTAACTTTACCATATCCTCAACCGCGTCTGAAGCATCTTTCTCATCCTTGACATCGTATATCTTTGATACCGGTAAATCTTTTGGATGAAATCCCATACTTTTCTTATACCTACATCTACTAATATTTTTCAAAAAACTTTTTAGATAAAAATATGTTAACCCCTATGAAAATAAATATCTACCCACTTTGATTATTAACGATGTCTTTTGATGAATATTGTTAATAGAAATTTTACCCACTTTGTTCAAGTTGAAAGATTTATTCTCATTCCACTCGTAAATATTCTGGGATTTTATCATATGTCTGAAAAACCTTTTTTCTCAAACTTTGAATGTCTTGACAAACATTATTCTTGTTATTCTGAATACGTATTGAGCGATAGTGAAATTCTTTAATTTCTCTAAATTCATAAAAATAATTTGAATTTTTGAATAAAATTAATCGTTTGTGCTACTCTGTGAATATGGCTTTTCAGAGTTTTTAAACTAGGATACTTTCCAATGAACTAAATTTGACCCATTTGGCGTATTTTAGGGTATTTTTCTGATCGTTTTAGGAAATTATATGTTAATTTTCTTAACTGGTAAGTCAAATCATGATTATATGCACCACTTAACCGACTCATTTACTTTTACACAATCATGACATCGTTAGAAAATTTAATAATTAATCTAAGAAAAAAGAAACAGGCGGCAACTAATCTTAGGAAAAAAGCTGAAAAACAACTTCAAGAAGTGAGATCCCTTGAAAGAAGATCTTCACATGGATTACACCTGATAGATAGAAAAATTGAGTCTGAAAGGGAGGATGCTACTGATGTCTCTGGTATTCTAAATCAAAAAACATCTCAATTAGAAAGTATTGAAAGATTGGTTGCAGCAGCTAAGGAACGCATAATTCATGAAAAAGAGACTTTGAGTCAAACAGAACATGAATTAGAATTTGCTCAAAATCCCGAAGAAAAACAGTATGCAGAATCAAGATTAATCTCACTACATGACCATATTAGGGAATTAGAATATGAGATAAAAAATAGAGAAAAAACGGCAAAAAAGATCGTTGAAGACATTGCACGATATAACGAAATTAAATCAAAAATAAGCTCAAAAATTCAGCAACAATCAAAGTCAAAGCCTTCTCTACGTGAAAAAATTAGTACAAGTCATAAGGACACCCAAAAATTCATCAAAGACTTGGAACAAAAAGCCAAAGCTGAAGCATCTGCTACAAAGTCACTAAGTGTAATATCCTCTAAATTAAAAGAATTACTTGCTAAAAAACGAAAGTTGTCACAAAAACGTAAGTCTACAACCAAAAGGAAATCTCCAACAAAAACAACCAAAAGGAAATCTCCAACAAAAACAACCAAAAGGAAATCTCCAACAAAGAAAGTAAGCCGAAAAAAGTCTAGGAAATAAACCTCAAATTATATTTCTCAAAAATTACCTATTACACAACTGAATAAATTATATTTCCTTTTTCCTTAATTTTAAAGTGTGGATTTGCATTATTTTGATTAAACTGAACAAACGCGGCCCGGTAATTATGATGATTGGATTGGTCTTGGTGATAATTTCACTTATACTAATATCGTCTATTTTACCAGCTGATATTTCTCACGGTGATGAACTTTACATTCCTACTTTATTCAAAGGAATGTTTAGTCAGGTTTCTGATGATATCCAAATATTGCCTGGTACTTCTGAATATTATTCATACAATACAAAATCGTCTGACGTTTCAATATTATGGGGTATGCAAATAATTGATTTTCAAGATGGCGATAACCTCTCTGTGACTATTTCTAATATCTTTGGAGATGAGTATGGGGCATTTACTCAAATTGCTCCAATTATTTTTGAAACGGTGGAGATATCTAAATCCGACACACTGAATTTTGAAATACAAAATCATGGTTCTAGAACAGTTAATGTGGTTGTAATGTTTTCTGAAGATCCAAAGAATTCTAATGCATTTTCTAATCCTAATTCTTCTATCACGACAATGATTTTACCTATGGCGATATCTGGTATTTTTTTCATTCTTGGAATTTTAATATTTCTCGTAGGCGTTATACTCTCTATAGTTGATTGGAAAAAAGTTCAAAACAATAAAAGAAATTATTAATTAATACATTAACTCTTTTGCAATATCATAGTCTAGTTTTATCAATAATAATCAAAATTTCTATTTTGTGATTATATCTTACATTCAAAAAATATTATCCATTATTTGGTTAAAAGATTCACTGGATATCTCTTCCTTCTATGAATCTAATTTTGCTTTATGTTTGCGTGCTGTCTTTTCTTCAGGTTCTTTGATCTCATTTTTCCTTAAACTGGTGGATGTCATAATTTAATTTATTTAAAAATAATGCTAGTCTGTTTTCTATTAAATATTAAAAAATAATTTACAAAGTCAGTTACTGGGGATTAATTTCCATTTTTCCGAACTTGCCTTTTGTTAAGGAAACATCACCTTTGAATTCATTGGTGTATCCATTTGTGATGACTACAACATCCCCAATGTTTACTGCTTTGATATCATCTCCCCACAATGTTAGTTTGATGTCATCTGATCCATCCGATATTACTGCATCGCAAACATCAACAGTACCACCTGTCTTAAGATTTACCGTTCTTGGGTCTCCTTTGCTTTTTACCTCAGCTTTTAGGTTAATTCCACTTCGCATTTTCTTTACTTGTGAAACTGATTGAAATTCTACCATTATTCTGACTCAAATTTAGACAATTATAAGCTTTTTTAAAATCAAGTCATGGGTGTAATTAAATGTCGATCATTTTATTTCTTTGAAAGCATCTAAAATTCTTCTCAAACTTTTTCATATATTCACCTAATTAACAATTATCTAAATTCAGAATCATGTTAAATAGAAAAGCATCTCATAAGTATGTCTAAATGAATTAATTTCTAGTTTAGGCACTTGATTTTACTTTAACATAGATCTCTTTTTTGATTTTTATTTTTAAATGATATATTATGATCTTACCTGATTTATGAAAAGTTCGTGCAAAATCTATTTTCCTGACCATATTGCCGTCCCTAAAAAATTAAACTTAATAGGCCGATTTTGCGTGTTATATCAATGGGACGTAGAAAAACTCAGAAAATTATCCGGACTGGCCCAAAAAATGCAACTACCGGAATGTGCCCTTTATGCATGACCATTGGTAAGGTATTCCTTCTTGGTCCACCTGGTAAAGAACGAGGGAAATGTGAGAAATGTCGCCAGGAATTTGAATTGTAGTTCAAAAAGCTAACAAGCTCATCAAACAATTTACCCATAACTTTTTAAGACAATTTTTTGATGATAGATAATCATGTACTCCGAAGCTGAAACTATCTATGAACGAGTGGCAAGACTTGAAGATGAAATTGCTCTACTCAGAAGTGAAGTTGATATTCTTAAAAGCGCACTCCGAAATAAGATTGCCAGACACGAGATATCTATGATCAAGAAAGGACAAGATATCAGTTCTATCATTGATTAATTTTTTGTCTTTATACTTCTTATTAATTCTAAGATAAAATCTACATCTTCTGCATTAGGATTTATCTCCAAATATCTATTCAGATATTCTAGTGCGATATCTGAATTCAATAATCTCTCTTCTAGTATTCCTTTGTCTCTAATGTCCTCAGGTGAATTAGGTTCTATAGCTAAAACCATATTTACGCATCTTAATGCTTTATCATAGACAAAAGATTGAACATATGAATTTTTTAAATTTCGAGTCAATCTTACAAGAATTTGTTCATGTCCAATCTCATCAAGAAATTCTGGCTCAAACTCTAATTCTCCTCCAAAATTTTCATCCAAAATTTCTTGAAGATCATCAACATCTAATAATCTTCCATCATTAAATGGATCTAAAATCATTTCTTCATTATATTTTACCAAAATATGACTTGGGAATCCTATTATCTTAAGATTCAAATTTATGAATTTTGCAATCTCGACATAAAATATTGAAATTGTTATCGGCAATCCAGTTTTTTTATCAATCACTTCATTTAGAAAATTATTTTTTGGATTATAGTAATCCTCATCGTCTCCACTGAAACCTAAATTTTCAAACAAATGTTCATTTAAAATTGAAATTAGATATGTGGGATTTCTTACATCGCTGAGTGATTCTTTTAATGATTTTCCAATTACAGCGATCTTCTGAATATATTCTTCAATGTTTAGATCTGGATATTCTAGAATTTGAGCAAATTTTAAACATTTTTCAACCAGATTGAAATTTGGATTTTTTATAAATGAAATCCACTCTGCAACTAGGGGGTCAAATTTTTCTTGCAATTATTACAGATTTATCCTATTGAGGTATAATTGTGGCTCTTTCAACTCTCTTGTATTGGGCGGGGTATCAATTAATTGTCTGAATGCATTTTTGCCTAATTTTTGGTATATGATTTTTGTAAATTCTTTTCCAATGCCTTTTCTAACCTGATATGACGAAAAATCTGTGCCCATAAAGGTATAGATGTAATTCTGAAAATCATTATCTGTTTTTAGAATATTTTCTATGACAAATCCTGCCATTCCTTCCATAATTGTAAAGGCTGCATGGTGCTGCTGAATTGGATTCAACCATCTTTTGTAAATGTCTAATAACTGCGGAATTGCCTCTGAAATCTTTGGATCTATTTGTACATGTGTAAAAGTCATTACATCTGGGCCAATCTGCTCAATTAGGAAATGATCTGGATTCAAAAAGAAAAACAGATTTGCTTTTTTTGCAAAGGGAAAATCATCTGGAACAGCCTGAAGTTGTAAATATTCTGAAAGACTATTTACTCTTTGATTATCTAGTTCCAAAATGATTACTGCTAATTCTTCGTTAATTAAATTGACTTGCATTGCTGCACTTTTGTTTAATTGGTGTATCTTTTCTTGTAGTGAATGTATCATCTCTTCTAAAACTGTCATCTTCACTGCTCCTAGATAACCTGAATTGACATTTCTAAATTTGACTTCATATGGTTCGCCTTGTTTGTGCAAAATGATTAAAGGATATCTGGAAAGAACAAATCTGTTTAGATAAATCACTGAATCTAAATAATCTCCATATGTAGTTGAAATTTTTGAGATGTATTGAATGGCATATGTTGAATAAACAAGATATTTTGCAGTATTTTTTTGCATTAATTTGGCAATAGTCTGCTGATCTTCATTTGCAACTGCATCAAATAATTCTCTTACATATTCTTTTG
>JAEMQG010000059.1 GCA_022758935.1 Candidatus Nitrosopumilus sp.
ATCTAGTATATAACAAATTTGTATACGACATAATTGCATATTACTAGATAATCAACTATTATACCCAAATCTTTTGTTGTATTTTTCATGGTCCAGTGCATCCAGTACAAGAATACCCATGCCAATGTCATCAAAGGTTTGAATGGAATACAAGCGCCAGTAATCAATTAGTTCAATTCTAAAGAGTGTCTTTATCTTGTTTGATTAGCTAAATTCTAGAATTGTATTCAAAAATCCATTTGATTTTGATTTTTAAATACTGTCAATCTAAATCTTAAATACTAGAAAATCCTATTTCCTATTAGCTAATGATTATTCTATTTCAGGAAATACTAGTTTTCAGATTGAGTAATACTAGAAAATCCTATTTCCTATTAGCTAATAATCATTCTATTATAGGAAATTGGGTTTTTTAAGAATGGAATCATATTATGAACAAAAAGTAGAGGAGTATCTGGAAAAAATAGGATGGACATTCCATTTTCTAGATAAAATTCGTGGAATACGGCCTAGTTTTGTAGTGAGCAAGAATGGTAAAATTGCCATGATAGAAGTAAAGGGAGAAAAAGCCAATATGGATAATGCAATAAAACAAGTTTTACATCTCAAAAATGCTGCAAATTATGCATATTTGGCATTGCCCAGCGAAATAATAACTGAGGATAAAATTCGAATATGCCATGATCTGGGAATAGGTTTAATCTCCATTAACAAGGAAACAAAAGAGATCGTAGAACCAATGTTCACATCTGGATTAAAATCAATCAAAAAAAAAATTCTTCAAACTAAAAATGAAAAACCAAAAACTGAAAAAAAGAGTTTACTAGAATTACTGTTTAGATCAAGAACTTTAATCGCAGTGTTAAAAATTTTATTTTTGAATCAAACTAAAGAATATCAATTACATGAATTAGCAAGAAAAGCAGGTGTGGCTTCGTCAACCGCATTTAGGGAAATACACCGAGTAGAATCCTTAAACATAATCACAAAAATAAAACGAGAATATATTGCATATTATAGAATAAATAAACATAGTATAATTTACGATGAATTAAAACGAATCTTTTTAAAATTTGAATTGACAGATGAAGTAATTTCAAAAGCATTTAAAAAATACAACATACAATATGCTCTACTTTATGGTTCATTTGCACGAGGGACTGAAACAGAAACAAGTGACATGGATGTGTTGATAATCGGAAATGTAGATAGAGATGCCATATCCCATTCAATTTTTAACCTTGCTAGTAAAATAGGTCGAGAAATTAATTTCATTTTATGGACTGAAGAAGAATTTCAAGAAAAAATAAAAGAAAAAATTTCACTTTTACATAATATTAAAAAGGATGAAATCATTATGGTGAAAGGAGATGAAAATGAATTTAAAAAATCTATTAAATGATGGGTCTATTGAAGAATTTCAAAGCAATTCTGATCAAATAAAAGACAAAATAAACATTGCAGAAAGAGATTTGGCAGCAGCAAAAAAGATTGGGGCATTAAATGATTCTGATACAGATGATACCGCATACAACGCTGCGTATAATGCAATGTTGCAATCCAGTACTGCATTAATGTATAAAAATGGATATAGATCAAAAGATAGAAGCAAACATCATTACACTACTATAGAATTTATAAAAATTGTTTATTCTGGCAAAATACCACACGATACCATATTGGCGTTTGAGAATGCAAGGAGTACCAGAAACAAATTACAATATGATACTGCTGGAATTATAACAAATTCCAATGTCTTGTTTCTAATCCAAAAAGCAGACATTTTTGTAACATCAGCAAAAAAATTCTTGGAATAAAATAGTATTAATTAATTATCTGTAAGAAACTTGTTAGATTATCTAAACTTTAAAACTATTTAAAAAATTTAAAAATGTTTATTGTAGTAAATTTGATTTTTCAGATTTATATTTTCTCAAACTTTGTTCCTGTTTAACATCTGTCATTTTGACTTTCCCCCCATTTCTAAATATTCTTCAATAACTTCATTCACTTGTTTTTCAATAGGTCATTTATTTCTCTCAGTTCTGGATACAGTTTTAGTGCTCCCTTTGCAATCATTTTACCGTCTGGTGTAAGATGGAATCTACCCTTATTTGTTTTAGTTACAAATTCTGCTTCAATTAATTCACTCAAAATTTTATCTTTTGGTATGACGATTGATGATTTTTCATCTAATGCATTTGTTAATAATAGATGTGTAAGAATTTCTTCTTCTCTTGATGTTGTTGGATAGTAAACTGTTTTTAAAATTAAATTCTGTATTTTTTCTGGAAAAGATGCTAAACCACTACGTTCACCCATCCTGATTACTTTGGCATTTTCCATCTCTGATATGTAGATCTTTCGTTCATGCAATGTTGATTGAACGTCACTTAACAATGCCAGGATCTTTTGTATAGTTCGTGCATTTAGATCCGTTTTTTGTGCTAGTTTATTCTGTGTGTATGATTCTCCGTCCTTTAGTACTTTTAGAGTTTTAGATACTGCGGATGAGAAATCCGTTCGTGTTTTGGCTTGCATTATTACCTTTAGTATACTGTATAGTTATATAATACTTATTGTATAGTTATACATAGGTATGCCTCTAGAAGACTATGAAATAGGCATTTTGTTAAAGATGTATGATGAACAAATTATAGGAATGCGAGGTTATACAAGTTTAGAACGAGTAAGAAGTAAAATTCAATGGCCGAATATTGCCAAGGCCTATAAAATAAAGAAAAGTTTTGATTCTGTTACACGAAAATTAGTGAAAAGAAAATTACTTTCTGATGATGGAAAGAGTATGGCAGTACTATATTTGGATAAGTTAGGTGTTGACTTTGTTGTTGAATATCTAGATGAAAACCCTAATGCAATGAACGATCTAGTAGAAAAAATGACAGAATAATCTAACATCTAGAATCATATCTTTGTTAAATTGACTACATTAGAGAATCAAAATAAAAAATTATTTTATAATTCTGATTCTAAATTAGCTTCAATTTGATCTAGATTTTCCTTTACCTTTTGTGTGATTTCTGGTGATTAGTATTTGTAAAGTGCATGTTCTTCTTGTTTCCAATTTAGAATTATTGTATTATTGACAATAAAATTTGGCCATTCCCATAAAGTTTGCCCAAACAAATGATCCTCAGATGTATTTTCCTTTGGTTGTTTTGTTTTCTCCCAATCTACTATTGAAAAAAGAGTTTTTTCCTTAAAATATTTTCCAGATGAAAGTAGATCTATTATTGTAGCATAAGTGATACAGTTTTTCATTATTTCTAGGAGACAGCTTACAAGTTTTACTTTGTTTTTAGACGTTTAGATATAGTTCCAAATTCAACTAGCTTGTCTTCTAGATTCACCATGATGGTATTTTTTATCATTAATTCAATACTTGTGCAAAGATTGAAGCTTTTACCCATTGCCAAAAAAAACTCTGAGACATAAAGCGAGAAATTAGAGTTAACTTTGTGACGTATGGTATACGAGTACCCATTGTTTTTTTTAATAACAATCGTGGTTCCAAATTTGCGCGATACTGTCTCAAATAGTTCAGCTATTTTTTCAAAGTCATCACCAATGTGGGATAAAAGTGCAATCTCTTTTGGTATGGTCTCACCTGTGTATCGTGCAATGCGGATAATGTTTTTTTCATCAAGAAGGTCAAATATGTGGCTAATGGCAATATTTGAGAGCGGTATAAACCCAATATCATCTCCAAATTTATCCCAAGTGTTGTAGTTTTTTGTAATACCATTAATCAAAGAGTTAAAACTGACTCCTTTCTTTTCAGATTCGTTTAAAAGTGATGCATAAAGATCTTTTTTCATCCTGCAGGAAAAAACTAGCGAATTATTCTTGCTTTGTGCATACATAGGCATGCATGAATTTTATTAGATATTAAATTGGTGTCATGATCATAATGTTACATACTCATTCATCAAATTATGCAAATCTTGTCTAAATTTTTTTTAAAATTCTATAGAAAAATGTTGTTCATAATGCACAGCCTCGAATTTTCAAACTGCTTGTTTTTTAATAGTATAGATGAAAAAAGTAATTTCGTTAATTGCCATTTCCATACTGATAACCAGTATTATTTTATTTACCCCCGTATCTGCACAGTCAAATCCAGATAAATTTGTTCCAAACAGGCTACTTGTAAAATTTAATGATGATATTTCAAAAAATCAAGCACATGGCAT
>JAEMQG010000151.1 GCA_022758935.1 Candidatus Nitrosopumilus sp.
CCACGGGTCATTGCTGACATGGGATTAGCAATCCCACGCCCTACCAAGCTAGGCGATCCCCGCACATATTGCCTTGAATTAATCTGTAAATAAGTCAAACTTTTTTGGACATAGTTTACTTTGTCAATCTATAGGGCTTATCATGGTCTATTCATGATAAACCGGTTGAGTGCCATAGTAACCATATCACCAATCAAGTCTAAAGCATTTTTTTCGGCAATCAGTAAAAATAGAAGTCCATCCGAGTGGGAATAATTCAGTGTGATTTTACTTGATTTCATCTGGCGGTTTTACCTTTCTAAAATTTGCATAAATTCCTAAATCATAAATGATCTTTAACAGTCCCCCAATAACAAATGGTGCAGAAAGCCATAATGATTGAATTATTGCCCCAGTTATTGATGGACTAATTGATTGAGCAGTATTTCGCGCAGTATTGGTAATTCCAGCAGCTGCAGTTCGTTCATTTTCTTTTACCATTGTAACAATGTATGCTTGTCTTGTTGGCACATCCATTTGAGACAGAGTCATTCTTGCCAAATACAAGGACAACGCAATAGGAAAAGTGGGTACAATTGCAACCAGGATTAAAAGAATATTTGATGGGATATGAGTAAAGACCATCGTATTTATCAATCCAATTCTATCAGCAATTTTTGCTGCAAAGAAAAATGAGATTGCAGTTAGTACTCCCGCAATTGAAAAAATTATTGATAGAGTGGTAAGATCAACTCCAAACTTTGTAAAGAACCAGAAAGATACGATACTTTGTATCACAAAGCCTCCTGCAAACGAATCAAGGGCAAATAATGAAGACAATTTAATTACAATTTTCTTTGATTTCTGAGAAAGATTCGATGAGACCAACTTGGTATGCTTAGTTGTGGTTACCTCGACATGTTTTGACAAGAAAAAATAAATGATAGTTACTGCCAGTCCAGCACTAAGATAAATTAGAAAGAGTGGTTTGAATGAATCTATGACAGACAAGTCAAAGTTTTCTTGCATGAATTGCGGTAACAATGCAAGTAATACCCCACCAGACATTGCAAAAGTTCCAACAATATTGTAAAACGCAAAAACGGTGTTTCTCTTTTTGATGTTTTTTACAGTTTGTGGCAATATGGCTTGTTCTAATGATAAAAATGCACCAGTCTCAGATCCTGTTACATTAATGGTTCCAATAAATGCAGCAATAATTAGTGCAGCATAGTTTTCAGTCATTAAAAAAACAGACCCTGAAACTGCCATTAGTGCAGCATATGCGATCATTACTTTTTTTCTTCCAATACGATCTGCAAAGAAACTTGAAAATAGATTGAAAATTACGCTGTTTGCAAGGGTTGCAGACAAGATAAATCCAATGAGAATTTCATTAAATCCAATTTCTTTAAGATAGATGGCAAGAATAATGCTCAAAAAGCCATAAGAAAAAGTTCGGATTATTCTGGCCGAAATTATTAATTTTCCATCTCGAGTTAGCCAATCTAAAACCAAATCACTTTTTCAAATGGCTTTGCGCTATTTTGTCTTCCGGGTACTTTATTTTGCAATTTAGAGAATCAGAATTTGTAAATAAATTCATTCGTCGCCAAACTGGTGGTAATTAGTAACAATGTCGTTAATCGGTATTCTTTTTCCACCCACAATCTTTAGATCCACTTGAAAGGATTCCTTTGAAATGCTAATGATATTGTAAGTGTTTTCAAATAACCCTCTGACTCGCTCAGATGTTGCAGTTCCTGCATTAACTACCATTAATTTCCCAAAATTCCACGCCCATGGCCTGTGTTTGTGTCCACATAAGACAAGATCAACTTTGGTATCCAGTATGGTTCTCAAGACATCTCCTGCATCAATTACTGTTAATTGATCAGAGCCAGTATCTGGAATTGCTACAAGGTGATGATGCATTGCCAGGATCTTTACTTGGTCTTTGTATTTTTTCATGGTTCTCTCTAGCCACAAATTTTGGCGGTACCCAACCTCACCTTCATTTCGGTCAGGACGGGCAGTCCCAAGGGTCACCAGAACTACATTCTCATCGAGTTCATTTATTGTCTCAAATGGAAAATATTTTTTGAACAACAGATATCCGGTATTCCGGTAATCATGATTTCCACTAATGGTGATAATTTTTTTTGCGTTAAATCTAGTTAAGAGCTCCTTGCAGTCCTCATATTCTTTCATTAATCCCTCATTTGTCAAATCACCTGTAACAACTATAACATCAGGATGAATTTGGTTTACCTCTTGTACTAGTTGATCAAACTTGTCTTGCAGAAATTGAGAGCCGACATGAAGATCAGAAATTTGCACGATTAGCATTTCACTTGATAAAACCAAATTAGCTAATAAACTATCACCATACAAAATACAAATTCTAAAATCAAGATAGAATTAAATACCTAGCATCGTCAAATTTGAAAATTGGCAAAAAAAGCGGCAGTCATTAGAGGAGATGGAACAGGTCCGGAGCTAGTTGACGCCATGATGCATGTACTAAAAGCGTGCAATACACAAAGTGAACTAATTTTGTGTGAGGCAGGTTCTGAGCAATGGGAAAAACATGGCGGCGCAACCTACATTCCAGATGAGACTGCAAAAATAATGGATGAAAGCGATGCGTGTTTCAAAGGACCAACTACAACCATCCCAAGTCCTGATGCGCCAAGAAGTGTGGCAGTTTCAACTCGCCAAAAATTTGAATTATACGCGAACATTAGGCCAATCAAAACATATGACAGATTATCTCCAAACAGAAAACTTGATTTTGTATGCTTTAGGGAGGCAACAGAAGGCCTCTATGCAGGAATTGAATTCAAAACATCTGATGATTCTGCAATTGCAATTAGAAAAACCACACGTAAAGGATGCAAAAGAATTGCAGATGCATCATTCAAATGGGCAAGGGATCATGATCTAAAAAAAATATTTGCAATTACCAAGAGAAACATACTAAAACAAACGGATGGAATATTTTGGGATGAGATTCAACGAGTGTCAAAGGAAAATCCAGGAATAGAGGTTGAGGAGTACTATATCGACAACATGACTCAGCAGCTTGTAAAAAATCCTGAAAGATTCAACAATTCTGTCCTAGTAAGCACGAATCTCTTTATGGACATTATCTCTGAATGTGCATCTGGAAATGTTGGTTCCATTGGATGTGTCTATTCTGCAAACCTTGGAGATTCTTATGCAATGTTTGAGCCAGCTCACGGTAGTGCACCAAAGTACAAGGGAATGAATAAAGTAAATCCTACGGCTACAATACTATCTGGAGCATGGATGGTTGAATATCTTGGCGAGCCACAAATAAGAGATGCAATTTTTGATGCAACTGAACAAGTAATCAATGAAGGAAAAGCAGTAACGTGGGATCTTGGAGGCAATGCCAGCACAACACAGATGACTGATGCCATCATCACATATGCCAAAGAAAAACTACGAAAGTAAAAGCTATAGCTTTTTTGCTTCAATCAAAATCAATTCTTCAAAGAAGAGTTTCTTTCTTGCAAGAATTTTTGCACTCAGTCCCAGTTCTTGCGCATAGTCAATTAGCTTTTGATAGTTGGATAGAGATGAAGTCATAAAAAGAAATTTGCCACCTTTCTTGATATTTTTTATAGTTGAATCTAGTATTTTTTTGGGAACTTCAAACCCTTCTGCTCCTCCATCAGTGGCAATGTCCAAAATTTCATCAGTGTCAAGATATGGAAGATTGCACACAACTAGATCAAACTCTGGTAATAGCGCATCAGAGCCATTGCAGCAAACTAGATTTTTTGTTTTGTATGATTGGTTTTTTAGCACATCAAAATCAATGTCAGTTCCAACTACAAAAGAAAAAGTTTCCCCCAGTAGTTTTGTCAGATATCCAGACCCGCTTCCAACATCAAGGGCAGAGAGGCCTCTCTCTTTTTGGATGTAATCTGCCATAAAGAAAGTGTCTTCTGCTGGCAGATAGGCTTCAGTTCGATAAAATTTCTTTTGCAAGATTGATTATTTCATCTCCTGTGAGGTCATCTAGTCGTTTCTCTATTACGGTTTCTTTGCCAAACTGCTTGAAGATATTGTGGATTGTTTTTCGTCTGTAAGAGAATATTTTGTTTAGTATATTTATGGTATTTTTGTCAATTGAGGTTTTTTTTGTAATTTTCAAAACCACTGAATCAACATTTGGGGGCGGGGAGAAGTTGCTTTTTTTTACATCCAAAATTTTTTCAATATCTAGTGTGTGATTTGCAATTATGCTGACTGCTCGTCTGTCTTTAGCAGATTTTGTTACTAGTTTTTCTGCAAATTCTTTTTGCACCATAATTACACCGTGAGAAAAATGTGTTTGCGCCAGCCACTCTATTGCCTCTTTGCTTTTAGAGTAGGGCAAATTTGATACAAAGATAGAGAAATTCTCTGTATTTTGAAATCCGTCGCCACATTCTAAGAAGAGATTGCTAGTACTGGAGAATTTGGATTTTGCCTTTTCGTACAATTCCCTGTCTGCCTCAATAGAGATTACCTTTTTTGCATGCTGACACAAAAGAGGAGTGAGAATTCCCAATCCCGTACCCAACTCAAAGACTGTGTCATTTTTGGTGATTTTTGCTTGCAAAACAATTGATTGTGCAATTCCACTAGAGTGTAGAAAGTGTTGCCCCAGTATTTTTCGTTTAATCATTTTTGGACAAAAATGTTCATTCTACTTTCACCAGCAATCTCTTCCAAGATTCTCTCTGAAATATGCTTGATTGGATCTTTTAATCCGACTCGCTCTTGCAAGTCAACATAACTTGCAAACTTTTTCTTTTCTCTTTGCTCCAGTATTGCTTTCATGTATGTTTTTCCAATTCCTGGAATCAATTCAAGTGCATGGGTCCTTGGAGTTAGAGGTCTTGAATTATTGATGTAATCTACAAATCTTGTCTCGTTGTGAGTTACGATATTTTTTACTACATCATTTAATTCGCTTTGTGCAGATGAGGAGATGTGTTCATACTCTAGTTTTCCCAGAACAGAGAGAACTTTGGTTCGCCCTTCTTTTCCAATATAGATTCTCTCTCCAATTTCAAATGCGGAATTTGGAGCTCCGAGAACTTCCAATAATGTTAGTCTGTCTTCCCCGATTGCAGCAATTATAATTCCGTCGCGTCCCCTCACTGTTGAGGATTTTCCGCGAGGATTAAAATCCAGCACGTATGCATATTCCTCGTACTTTCTAGGTGTGAATGGTACCTTGTTCAAAATAAATTCTCCTTGAAACTTAGGAATGCGCCTTGATTATGTTGAGCATTTTTACTAGGGTTTCAGCAAGAATGAGTTTCTTCCAACCAAATGTAAATGAACGCAGTTCAGCCAAACTCGTTGGTCGAATATTTACAATTTCAACTGCTTCTTCTTCTGTTAGATCACATTCCTTTACTAGCTGTTTTTTAATCTCTTTTGCTTCTTTGGAATCTAGTTTAGAAAACTTTGCAACATAGTCATATGTCCAGCGCTGGATTTGGTCC
>JAEMQG010000074.1 GCA_022758935.1 Candidatus Nitrosopumilus sp.
AGTGCAGGGCCCATTCCATCATAGTAAGAAATAATATCAGTAAATTTATTGTTATCACATTCTAAATTAATCTGATTAAGTAATGTTCCTAATTCCATATCCTCAACAGAGAGATTATCATGTTTGATGTTTTGCATATTAGTTTTATCTGATTTCGTTTCGGTATTTTCTTTATGATAGTTCTCTGCTGAAGACGAATTATCATTGTTTAAAATAATTGAATTGTCTTTGATTACTGGTGGATCGGATGTACTTATGATTTTAGTATTAATTGGTTCTGATTTAGTTTTGCTATCAATAGAATTATCTCCAATAAGATCATTGTCAGAAGGAAGTGTGATTTGTTCTTTGTAAAAATCAAAATAGGTTGTTTTTTCGCTTTCTTCATAGTGTACTTTAATGGAATAAGTACCGTCGGTTTTGAAATTAACTCCTGCCTTTACAAGAAAACTTGTCGAGAATTCAAAATTAGAATTAATTCGTTCATTATAAAATCCTGCAGGAGCACCAAAAGGATCATAGATACCGATTAGTACAGAAGGTGAGCCCATATCAGAAACAAAACCTGTAATTGTGACTATATCATTATCAGTGTATTCAATCTGGTCAGTTGATAAAAAAATAATTTCTGGATTTATTGGTGAGGTGAGAGTCATTTCTGATTCTAAATTCTTGCCTAACATAGTGAAAAATTCATTTTGACTTATTTTTCCATAATTGAGTTTTACTTTGTATTCTCCTGATTTGTCATAGAATGGTGAATCCAATGAAAATGTTTTTGAGAAAATTCCATCAGAATTAACTTCTACGTTATTTGCAGATAGAATTTTCCCATCTGGATCATAAATGCTCAACCCAATAACAGGCATATTAAAATCTAAAATAATTCCAGAAATTATGATTGAATCGCCGGTATAATATCCAGATTTATCAAATTCTACTAAAATAGAATCTGCAAAGCTTTGTGATGCAATAGAAGGAATTAACATGGCTAGCACTAGCAGTACACCTATTTTGTATCCAAGCACACGACTAAAATCTTAATTTTGTATTTAATATTCACGTAGAAATTATACTATCAATTATTTAGCAAAGATTGAAGTTGACAACGGTGTAGACAGTGGAATTGAATCAGTCAATGAATTCCAAAGATAAGATTCAATATTATAAGTTCCAGCTAAAGTAGGTGTCCAAGATTGAGAAACATCAAGATTTTGGTTTCCAGAAATCTCACCCTGTATCCAAGAAACAGATGTAACAAAATTGTTCTCATCTTTGACTTGAATTATATAAATAAATTTCTGTTTGAAATTCTGTTCATTCATTATGTTTCCAACAATTTGCATTTGATGATTGGTTGAAAAAGATTTCAGTTGATTGCCTGAAGCATCAGACAAAAAAATTGGTGCAATTCGTAATTTTTTCAATGCTGATATCGAAGAAACAATTTTTGCACTTGTTTTGATTTCAAGACTATCAGATATAGAGTAGGGTTTTGGGAGTGTATGATCATCATATTTTGCAAATATGGTATCGCCAGGCATTACAAATAGTCGATTCCCACTTGAAGATTTATTTTGTGTAAAAGTAATAGTTGCAATAAAGACACCAGATTCCTCAGATGTTTCAATGGCATTGATTTTTATTCCAGCATTGTCAGAATCGGAAGAAACTTTAATTGGAATATGATCCAGAGATTCAGGATTAAGATTAAGATCCGGATCAACAACACGAAGTAATGCAGTTTTGTCAGAAAAATAATTTTCTTCAGAAAATTGAATTGTATCAATACTCCATTGCATTGGACCAGATTTGGCTAATACAACCCCATTTTCAAATGAGATTGTAATTGAAGAATCTGCATCCGCTTTTAAAAATCCACTCGTGGATCCATTTCCCGTAGTTTTAAGAGTTGGATCCATATCATCATCATTATAAGAAAATCCATTAAGAATTACTTCGGCAGTAAACATTCCAAAATTTAAATCAGGTTTTGTAAATACATAGTACTTTGTAAGTTCCAGTGTAGAAATTTTGATAGTGCCATCTTCATCATCACTTATTGAATGAATCAAATATCTATCAGAGTTCCAGGTAGGCGTGATGGTAGTCACCACCTCTTTGCCTACCGATGAATTTACTGGGTTAATAAAAATTGGAGAGTGTTGTATATCATAATTTGGAATTTGTTCAGCAAATACGGGAGAAAAAAACATTAGAAAAGCTAATGAAAGTATCAACATAACTACATAGTATTTGAATTTGAATTTATTGTTTGAGAACTAGAGATATTGATCTATGACTCTTCTTCAGGTAATGAAACTGATAAAATATTATCACCGCGTAGCAGAATTGTTCCTAGCTTTGTAATTTTATTGTCTGAAATATCTTCAGCCTCATGTAATGTTAAATTCATGTGAATATCAAAATCTTGAAGATTACCTCTTACAGTTTTGTTATTTCTTAATCTAAGTAAAACGATTTTGTTTTTACTATTGCTCATTAAAGTAGAAATTTCATCACCCATTGTCATCACATTGTAATTTTTTGATTGTCCTCATTTCTTCTTACTTACTTGCATGTACAGATCTACTGTACCACTCCCTATTGGGATATTACTTCCTACAATAACGTTTTCAGTGATACCTTTGAGTTGTTCAACTTCACCAGCTAATGCAGCGTGTGCTATAGTGGGAACTGTAATTTCAAATGCAGCTCTTGCTAAAACACTGTCTTTGGTACCAGCAATTCCATGTCTTCCAATTTGTTGCATATATCCTCTGGAGCACATTAAATCAGATACTAACATAATATACCTATTATCAACTTCAAGCCCTTGATCTTCCAAAGTACTATTTAGTTCATTAATCAATGCATTTCTTGTTGCCTCAATTCCCAATGTGGCTGCAATTTCAAAGACGTTGTTCGTTCTAACATTTTTCTTGTCAATTCCTTTGACTTCAAGAACTTTAGCAATGTTAGAACCAGTTGTTTGAATTACCCATTCATCATCTTTTTGAACTAATGTCACTCGTTCTATATCAGGAACTCCCTTAACAGTAGTATTGAGCACTTTATTTCTTATAGCAATTACAGTTGGAGCATCAGATTCTTCAACTAGTTTTAATGTCATTAATTCTCCTGTCGTTTCAATTTTAAATTTTTTATTCGATTGTAATGCAATTTCTACTTCTCCAACAGTGCACCCTCTTTCCTTAAGTCTATTTGGACTTAAAATTAGTTTAATTTGAGAAGTATAATCAGTTTCACTGTCAGAAATTAATGCACTAACTTTGGTTTGCAAGACATTTCTCGCTACTTCGATGGCTTTTTCTCTAGATTTTTTTGATTCTTCATCAAGATAAATGTCCATAGTTGGAGTAACAGGTTTTTTTCTTGCATCAACAAGTTCAATTAATCTTGGAAGACCTAATGTTACGTTTCTTTCTTTTATCCCTGCAAAATGAAATGTTCTTAATGTCATCTGAGTACCAGGTTCACCAATTGATTGTGCTGTGATGATACCTACAGCTTGACCAGGTTCAACTCTAGCTTTGTTGTATAATGAAAGACCCTTCTTACAAACAATTTCTGCACCTTCCTTACTTAGTTTTGAATCCAATAATCCATCAGTTACAAGTTGTTTTAACCGTGGATTAAATGACTTTGTGTATTTTTTTGCTAATTCTGAAATTTCTTCTCTAGTACCTTTCTTACCAGAGTCAATAATAGTTTGAGATTCAATTAACCTAGTGACATTGAATGCCTCTCCATGATCACTTTTTGCAACATCTATTCCATCTTCACCATAAAGGAATTGAACAATATGACCATGTGGATCTCTTACCGTACCGTCATATTCTAACCTAATGTGCTCTAATGCATTGATTAACCTACGCTGCATATATCCACTTTGTTGTGTTCTAACTGCGGTATCTACAAGACCTTCTCTTCCTCCCATTGCATGGAAAAAGAATTCCAGAGCAGACAAACCTTCTCTATAGTTTGATTTTACAAATCCGTGTGCGTCTGGATTATTGTCATTCTCTTGATAATGAGGTAATGCACGATTATGATAACCATCATGTAGTCTATTTCCACGTCTTGATTGCTGTCCCAAAGCACCGGCCATCTGGCCAATGTTGAGAGATGATCCTCTTGCACCAGTTGTTGCCATAATTCTTCCAGCATTACTTTGATCAAGTGATTGATCTGCCGTCATTCCAGCCTTATCTCTTGCTTTTCCTAATTCATTGACAATATACGCCTCTAATGCTTCTTCAGGTCTCATTCCTCGGGTTAGTTTTAGAGTTCCTTTTTCATATTGAGAAGTTAAATCAGATATGACATCATAAGTTTCTTGAATGTCGTCGAGAATTTGTTGTTTTTCCTTTTCTGGTACTTCAAGATCAGAATAGCCATAGCTAAAACCATAATGAGTAATGTATTGTTTCACCATAATAAGAATAGAGTTTAAGAAATTCTTCGCTTTAGCATTTCCATAATCTTTTGCAATTCTATGCAACACACTTTCAGGTTCCTCAGCACCGATTGAGGATTTATCAATTACACCACTAAGTAGTTCACCATTTTTAATTACAACGTCCTTCTGAGCACCTTTAGTTCCTTTGGACCATTTTGATGTGATTACATAGTTGAAGTCTTTTGGTAGAAATAATGAGAACAGTTGTTTACCAGTATATGCTGGTCCATCTTTGGTTTTTGTTCCAGGTTTTGGGAGTTTATCAGTAAATCCACCAAGCATAGCATAATTGTAAAATTCTTGTGGAGTAAGAGTGGTATCATCTTTTGTTAGAAGGTAGGCACCAGTAACAAAGTCTCTTAGTGCCCCAATAATAGGTCCACCGTATCTTGGAGAGATCAGCTGATCCTGAACTCTCATCAACAGAATTGCTTCAGCTCTAGCTTCTTCACTTTGAGGAACATGAAGATTCATTTCATCACCATCAAAATCTGCGTTGTATGGAGGACATACAGATGGATGTAATCTGAAGGTCTTTCCTGGAAGTACTCGTACATAGTGGGCCATAATTAACATTTGGTGAAGAGATGGCTGTCTGTTGAACATGACAATATCACCATTAGCAAGATGTCTTTCTACAAGATATCCAATTTCCAATGTTTCAGCTATAGTAGAACGATCTTCAACAAAATCTAATCTAATTTTTACACCGTCAGGCCTAACAATGTAATTTACACCTGGGAATATGTTTGGACCATTAATCACCAGTTTTCTCATTCTTTCAATATTCCATTCAGTAACAATTTCAGGAATAGTTAGCTTCATTGCAACCTGTTCTGGAACTCCAACTTCAGACAAGTCCAAGTTAGGATCAGGAGAGATTACAGTTCTACTTGAAAAATCAACTCTCTTTCCAGAAAGTGATCCCCTAAATCTTCCTTCCTTTCCTTTCAGTCTTTGAGTTAATGTCTTTAGTGGACGACCTGAACGATGATGCGCCTGTGGTATACCTGAGACTTCATTATCAAAATATGTGGTAGTATGATATTGTAACAAATCTACTAAATCTTGAACAATTAATGGAGGAGTCCCAGCTTCTTTGCTTTCTTTTAGTCTTTGATTAACTCTAATGATATCCACCATTTTGTGTGTCAAATCATCTTCAGATCTAATTCCAGTTTCAAGAATAATTGATGGTCTTACGGTTACTGGTGGAACAGGTAAAGCTTGTAAAATAAACCATTCAGGTCTTGCAGTTACAGGATCATAGGCTAAAAGATTAAGATCATCATCCATAATTTGTGAAAATCTTTCTCTAATTGTGATTGGAAGCAATCTATGTTCACCGATTTCTGTTTTTTCAACAAAGATAGTAGGTTTTGTAAAAATTAATTCATATTGTGTTTTCCCACAATGAGGACATTCTTTTGCTTTTTTTGCCTTTTCAATAATTTGTTCAGGAATACGTTTTTCTGAAATTACAGTATATGCTGCATGTTTTTCTTTAATTTTTCTAAATTCATCTAGATCCTCTTGTGGAACTTTGAGTCTTGCACAAGAACGACAAGTAGATTGTAAAAGCTTGTAAATATTGTCGATAAATGCAATATGTAAAACAGGTTCAGCAAGTTCAATATGACCAAAGTGTCCGGGACATCGAGCAGCAGTATTTCCGCAGGTTAAACATTTTTGTCCAGGTTCAAGTGTACCGAGTCTTCCATCCATTAAACCACCTTGAACTGGCAGTCCATCCTCATCATATGTTTCAGGAGCAGTGATTTCTGCAACTGAGTATTTTCGAACTTCTGTTGGAGACCAAACTGAAAATCGTATTCCATCGACTGATTTTATTGCTTGAATTGACATTATACTTTCTCCTTGATTAGTAATCTTGGGGCTATATTCAGACTTTGCATTTCTTGCAATAAAAGTTTGAAGGCATATGCAACAGATACGGATGAAACTTTTGCTTTGTCTCCACAAACTCTGCAAACATATTTTCTTTGTTTGACATCGTGATAAGCTACCAATCCACATCTCTCACAAACAAAAATATCTGATTTATCAGATTCGTCAAGTAATCTATCTTTAAGTATCATTGATGCCCCATATGCTATCAAACAGTCCCTCTCCATTTCACCAAATCTTAATCCACCGCCTCTTGCTCTACCTTCAGTTGGTTGTTTTGTTAACATCTGAACTTGTCCACGAGCCCTTGCATGAATCTTGTCTGCTACCATGTGATGCAATTTCTGATAATATACTACTCCAATGAACACTTCGACTGGGAATGATTTACCAGTTCTTCCATCATACATTGTTTCTTTTCCAGAATATTTGAAACCGTTAGCATCCATTACTAGTTTAACTTCATCCATTTTTTCACCAACAAAAGCAGAGCCATCAAATTGGCTTCCCCGCAATGCAGCAGCTTTGCCACAAATCGATTCCATGAACATTCCAACCGTCATTCTTGACGGAAATGCATGTGGATTAATCAACACATCCGGTGAAATTCCATCTGCAGTATACGGCAAATCTTCATTTTTTGCTAAAATTCCGAGAACACCTTTCTGTCCATGTCTTGATGCAAATTTGTCACCAATCTCAGGAATTCTCATGTCTCTTACTCTAATCTTATACATCTTTCCACCTTCATTTGATTGTGTCATTACAACTGTATCGACAACACCAGTTTCAGATGGTCTTACTCCAATTGAAGTATCTCTTCTGTAAGGACCAGATGATTCGAATTCCCTATACTCTTCCATAAATCTTGGTGGACTAGTTTTTCCAATTAAAATATCTCCACCATGAACTGGAGATTCAGATGCAACAACTCCGTCTTCTTCCAATAATCTGTAGGCCTTTTCTCCTTTGTAACCTCTGATATTATCTTCAGCGTTAGGAATCTCAAAAGTATCACGCATTCCACCAGGATATTGTTTTGCCTCAGCGTCATAAATTCTAAAGAAGAAAGTTCTCCCTAAACCTCTATCAACGGATGCTTTACTAAGTACGATGGCATCTTCAATGTTATAACCGTCAAATGGTAATACCGCCACAACACAATTTTGTCCAGCTGGTCTGTCTTCCAATCCCAGTAATTTCATTGCTTTTGTATTAACAATAGGTGTTTGAGGATATAGCATTAAGTGCTGTCTCACATAAGTACTAGTGTTCATCATAGGTGTTGAAAATCCTAAACTTTGTTTTGCCATTGCAGATTCATATGTGTTTCTTGGAGATTGATTATGTTCTGGATATGGGATGATAGAAGCACCTGCTCCCAAAATTGCTGGTGGGAATACTTCAAGATGAGTATGTTTCTTTGCATCTTTTTCATCTAATGTAACATAGCAGTTTTCTTCTTCGTTAGCGTCAATCATTTCCAACACACCCATACGCAATAAATCAATCCATGAAAGTAATTTCTTGGAGATTTTATCCAAAAGATCTTGTGTCAGTAAAGGTTTGTTATCTTTGATAATAATTAATGGACGTAAAACTCGTCCTGCATTACAATTAACGTATAGCCTTTTAGTTGATCCTTCTATGTCTGACTTATGGAATGAAATTCCTACATGAGGATGAATCTTTGAAGTTCTTCTAAGTTCCCTTAGTGACTGAGCTAGTTGCTCACCGTCTTTGTAATAACCAATTAATCTACCATCAACAAATACTCTAGCTCCATCTTTTTTCACATCTTCTTTGGCATCAAAGAAATAAATTGTTTTTAGTTCATAGAGTTTCTCAACGATTTCTTCTGATGGAACATTTACAGAAATAATTCCAGAAAGCGCCAAGTTTTTCACAAGACCGCAATTAGAGCCTTCAGGAGTTTCACTTGGACATATCCTTCCAAAGTGTGTAGCATGTAAATCTCTTGCCTCAAAGTGCGGTTGAGTTCTACTTAGTGGGGATTGAATTCTTCTAATATGACTAATTGTGGATAGATAATTTGTCATATCAAGCAATTGCGTCACACCTACACGCCCCCTACCCCAATTTCCTGTTGCTATAGCATTGTTTAATTTATCAGTAATAATTCCAGGACGGATTGCCGCAGCAACTGCGTTGATGCCCCTTTTCTGCCCTGATCTTTCAAGTTGATATTTCATATCTCGAACCAGATTTCTA
>JAEMQG010000199.1 GCA_022758935.1 Candidatus Nitrosopumilus sp.
TATGCCATGTGGACTATTAAATTGACCATCAGCAGAACCAGATGAGCCAAACTTTGATTGGTATGCACCGGTGGAGTTGAATTTTTGTATTCTATGATTATTAGTGTCTGCAACATAGATGTTACCAGATGAGTCTAGTGCTATGCCTTGAGGATAACTAAATTGACCATCAGCAGAACCAAATGAGCCAAATTCTAAAAGCAATTTGCCGTCCGAAGTAAGTTTTTTAACGTTATGATTTACTACTGCATAGATATTTCCAGATGCATCCTCTGTGACATCTTCCGCATTTGTGAGTGCAATTCCAGTTGGAATTTGAGATAGAAATGAATCAGCATTAACAAGTTCTTCGGTGAAGATATTAATGCATGTTGAAATTAATATTATAAATAAAACTAGCAACGTAATACGTTCAATATTATTCAAGTCAAATTATTAATTACTTACTCATATTTAGAATTGATCCTAGTACACATCACTAAATTTTGTAAATGTTTTGAAAAAAATATTAAAGTGAAGATATGGATGTGATAAATGATCTTTAAGATTATGAAAAAATAACTTATTTGAAAAGCATTGTAGTGTCATTTTAACTGGAGCAAGTCAACTAGTAATTTTTATTTCAGAAATTGAAAGAAAATCGACAGATATGCATGCCTTTAAGAAAAATGGTTATTCAAATACTGTCAAAATTATTCTGTAATAGCAGAATGTGTAATAATTCTGACAAACACTTTACCGTCTGTGCACATACACGTGATTATTAGCGACCAGCTTCACAAAATGACATATACACAAATCTTTCTGGATGACAACACATTACTTCATACGGCATTACATACGCAAATCCAAAAGGCCTTCTTTTCTTTTTATTTTCTAAACTCTAAACAAAGTTATTCTTTCACTACTTTCTAATCCGAAGGCATTTGGTTCTACACATCAATTTTAGTGATAATCCACCATTAGAAGGGATATTCTAGTCACAATTTACGTATTGACGGGTAGACATGCCTTGATTAATGTATTTTTGCGTAATATGTTGAGAATGGTAGTAAATGATGTTAGGCATAAAAAATGCAACTTACGTCAATATGGGAATAAAGTAATGATAGT
The DNA here is from genome assembly GCA_022758935.1 of Candidatus Nitrosopumilus sp. Classification (GTDB taxonomy): domain Archaea; phylum Thermoproteota; class Nitrososphaeria; order Nitrososphaerales; family Nitrosopumilaceae; genus Nitrosarchaeum. The sequence continues at coordinate 1,114 of JAEMQG010000199.1, forward strand.
TAGTGTAAGTATTCTATTTCCTTTTTAAAGAAAAAATGCGTTTAAAGTATATGCTTTAGTAAACATTTCTATACGAAAGCATAAAATCACTTAAATTAGAAATTATTTTGAATATCTTGGTTTTAGAATATATTGAAAAAAAGTATGTGCAAAAAAATTCGATTGAAAAAAGAGATTATCAAGTAAATCTTGCAAATCAGGCAATGCAAGAAAATTGCATTGTTGTATTGCCAACAGGTTTGGGAAAAACTGCCATTGCATTACAAGTAATTGCAGAATACCTATCAAAAGGTACTGGAGGTGTCTTGTTTTTAGCACCAACTAGAGTTTTAGTTAATCAACACTATGAATTCTTAAAACAAAATCTTACTCTTGATGATATTTCATTGATTACTGGAGAGGATACAATTCAGAAGAGAGCCAAGCTTTGGAACAGTAGTGTAATATGTGCAACCCCTGAAATAACAAAAAATGATTTAGATCGACAAATTGTTTCATGTGATCAATTCAGTTTGGTGGTATTTGATGAGGTCCACAGAACTGTTGGTGACTATGCGTACTCTGGAATTGCAGAGAGGTTCACACATTCAACGGCAAGAATTCTTGGAATGACTGCAACACTGCCAAGTGAAAAAGACAAAGCAACAGAACTCATAAGCAAACTACGAATTACAAGCGTTGCTGAAAGAACAGAAGATAGTCCAGATGTAAAACCATACACCCAAGAAACAAACACCGAATGGATCTATGTTGAACTTCCTCCCGAAATGAAAGCAATCCAAACATTGTTAAAATTATCTTTAGATGAGCGATATGACACTCTAAGAAAAAATGGAATTAAACTGGCCGAACAGCAATCATTATCTGCGCTGCTGCGAATTAGACAGTTTGTACTGACTCAAAACAGACGTTCTGCAAAACCATTATTCACTGCAATTAGAATTCATTATGCCTTGAATATTTTAGAGGCTCACGGAATCACATCTTTTTTAAAATTTTGTGAACGGGCACAATTAAAAAAAGGAGTAGGAATAAAAGATCTTTTTGAGGTTGATCCTAATTTTACAAGAGCGATACATCTTGCTAAAGATGCTCAATCAAAAGGAATAGAACACTCTAAAATTGCAAAGTTAAAAGAAATTGTGGAGTCTGTTCCAGGTAAAGCTCTAATATTTACAAGCTATCGTGATTCAGTAAATGTGATTTTTAACAAATTAACTGAGATGGGAATTTCTGCCGGGATATTAATTGGAAAAGCTGGGGAGACGGGTCAAAAACAAAAAAAACAAATCGACACGGTGCAGAACTTTCGTGATGGACTTTTTCGTGTGTTAGTAGCTACACGCGTGGGAGAAGAGGGATTGGATATTTCGGAAGTCAATCAAGTTATTTTCTATGATAATGTTCCAAGCTCAATTCGTTTTATTCAAAGAAGAGGTAGAACGGGTAGAAAAGACACTGGAAAGTTGGTTGTGCTAATTGCAAAAAACACTATTGATGAGACATATTATTGGATTGGAAAAAGAAAGATGACATCTGCCAAATCAATGGGTGAAAAGATGACCAAGGTACTGCAAAAAAATCAAGAAGATGAGTTACAGAAAACTGGATTGGACGTATTTCTTTAATCCTGAAATAATGGAGCAATCTCTTCAAATAGCTTTTGTTTTCTTTGGATTATTCTATTTTTTATTCCGGATTCTAAATAGTGAATGTCGATATCTTGAGATTTCAGTAGATTTTGTAATCTAATGTCATATTGATTTAGTAGAAAAAAATTTACCTCGTTAGACTCTATTTGAAATTCTGAGCTCTCCAATGCTCCTTTGGCTAGTTCAGATATAGAATAGTCAAGTTTGTCAAGTATGCTGTTTATTGTTTTATCTATTGATAATCTCATGCGATATCCCAACAGAGTTATAACAAAAACTTTGTGTCTTTATTTTGATGATTTAAGCACAGAAATTTGTTCAAAATCACTAAAACACTATTTGTTGGATGAATTGATGTTGGATCCAAAAAATACTGATTCCTTAAAATTAAAAGAAATGCAAGAATTGCTTGAAAAAGAGAAAAATTTACACCGAAAAATACGTCGTGATTACAAAAAAATAAGTGATAAAATTAATAATGATTTCGATCAGATTAAAAAATCAAAATCTAGCGATTGAATTCTAAATTAGTTCAATTATTTTACGCAAATCTCTTGATTATGTGATACCCAAATTCGGATTTAATTGGGTCTGAGATTTCAGCTATTTGTAGCTTGAATGCAGCTTCCTCAAATGGCTTTACCATCATTCCTTTTGTAAAATATCCCAAATTTCCGTCCTTTTTAGCACTGCCTGAATCAATCGATAGATCTTTTGCCAACTTTCCAAATTTTTCTCCATTCTTGAGACGCTCATGAATTGCTATTGCCTCACTTTGCTTTTGTACCAAAATATGTGAGCATTTTATCTTACTTGGCATATTTATGCAATTTTTTTTATCTTTATATTATTTGTTATCCATTCTACTTTGAAATTTGTGAAATAATTAAATGGTATGAGTATAATTATAGCATATGAATAAAAAAGACGGGGCTAATCAGATTAACTCCCAAAACCATATCTCTTTTTGTGATCTTATGAAAAACGATACATCAGAAGTGGTGAGAAAATTTGAATCTCAAATTCCATCTTTTGCACAAAATTACTCTGATTTGTATGCTGCTTACTTACACATGTTTGACAATTTCTTTGGGACCTGTTATATATCTGAAAAAGAATTCTTTGACAAACTAAATATGGACCAGAAGATACTCCTTGAAATAAAGAAAAATTCTGAATTAGTAAAGAAAAATTATTTTGAAGGTATTGATAGTTCCACAAAGATTTTTGATTTCTTTATCAAAACAAGGGTATCTGCAATTATCTCTGTGGATAATTACATTCATGAAATGATGGAGTTATATGCAAAATTTCTCTCTCAATTTAACAAATATAATAATCTTAGAAAATAATTTTTAGATTTTCACAACTAGAAATTTATCTAAAGAATCGAAATAAATTCTTGCTTCTTAAAATCATAGTTTTACCATTTTTTTCCTAATTCCGATGTGAGTAGTTTTATCACTTTTTATTTGAACTCCTTAAAGAGTGATAAACTCACACTTGGATTTTATAACTCAATTCTTTGATTGAATATTTAGGTGAAACTTTCCTTTGACAAAAATTGATATTAATCATGTACAATGAGACATGCAAACGTCACAAGGTTATTGTTCAGACACACGCCCATATTTTTATTAATTTTCAGACAAATTACGAATGTGACTTGTTTGATTCTTAAATGCCAATTCCAATGCTCTCTCTATTTGATCTAAATTCTTTTTTGTAGATTTTTGATTCTTTTTAACAATTGTACATTCTTGAATGATTGGCAACTCACAAAAATTTCTATATTGCTGATATGACACTGTGCAGATATTGATTTTTGGATCATCTTTGAATGTATATTGAATTTTAAACGGCATTTTGTTTCACACAGCAGTTAAAAATATTCTTTGTCCTTAATTTCCATCTTACAGCACCATATCAGTATTTTTAAGCGATTTCATCATATTTACCAATTTTTCAATTGGATATGGTTTTGACAAGATTTTAGTAGCATTTAACTCAGTTAATTTTTCCGTAATTGATTTCTCACTATTTCCAGTAAGTATGATGACTTTTGCATCAGGATTGATTTTTTTAATATGTTCTAGTCCATAAATTCCATCATAGTTTGGCATTGAAATATCCATCAACACAAAATCGGGCGTGTGTTCTTTATACAAATTTACTGCCTTTAATCCATCATTGGCGACTCCTACTACATCAAAGTCTGCTAATAAAAGATATTCAGACAATAATTCTAAAATATCTTCTTCATCATCAATTATGATGACAGTTCCATTCATGGTAATTACTTTTTTTACGTTGCTATTATAATCTGTTTGTTCAAAAAGAACAAACAACATATTATCATAAAATAATATTTATCCAATATGTCTCTTTAAAATCGGATATAATTTGAAAGAATAGATGAAATCTTAATACGACTTAGTTTGTTCAAATGCACATACTTTATTTTATGACCACCTGTGTTTTTCCTATATTATGAAAATACTTCACATCGAAGACAGTCCCGAAATCAGGACAATTTATTCAGATATTCTAACGGTCGCAAATCATGATTTTGAAAGTTCATCTGATGGAAAAAGTGGACTGGATCTGGTTTTGAAAAATAACTATGATCTTATTTTACTTGATATGTGTATGCCTAATTATAGTGGGCTTGATTTTCTTTTAGATTTAAAAACTAAAAAACCCTCTGAAATTAGAAAAGTAATAATCATAACATCTCTTAATCTGGATGAATATCAAACCAGATTTCTGACGGATCTTGGTGTGTGTTCTATCCAAAATAAACCTACATCTGTTCAAAATCTTTTATCACAAATAGCACAAACCCCAATATTCTAGGTTTCTCTTAACTGAAATTATGTTGATCATCATTCCAACCCCCAGCTTATCCTGTTGTTTACGGTAATCTTGAGAATTGGTGCTTCGTTTTCTTTCCAAGGTTCATTTCGGACCCATGCAAATTTTTTAGTAAATATTTTATATGCATCTAAAAACTCCTTACCCTGTTCAAGAATCTCAGCCGTTCCTTGGATGCAAACAGCCCGGTGTTTTCCAGGAACATAAACATCGATTGCTAAACTTACTTTGGGATTTATTTTTATATTTTTGAACGTCCTAGTTTCATAGTCAGTTGCGATAAAAAAAATATTATCATGATAAATATACGATACCGGTTTTACATGTGGAATGTCTGCATGTAACGTTGCGATTCTAGCCTCTTCTAGGGATTGAAGAAATTTTTCTTCGATTTTGCTAAACTTGTTCAATTAAATATCTGTTCTCGGATTTCTGGAATATACTTGTAGATAATATCCCTTATCTTCGTTTGTTCGTCAACTGTTGGAATATCTTCTTGAGTACTTAGAACCGCTCCACTCATACCTAATGCCATTCCCATTATCATCCCATATACAAATTCTTTAGAATTTTCAACTTTGAGGGTTTCTCGGTTTTGGTTTATGTCTTCTAAATAAGATGGAATTGTAGCAACTGCCCCATTAATTGTCTGAATAATTAACATCTCCATTTGTTCTTCATTCATAATTTGACTCCAAAATTATTATTAATAAATTTACACCTAAGTTTATTCAATCTGTTATAACTCTCCGATACTTATTAACCAAAAATTACATTACATCAACAACATAGAATACCTAAACAATAGGATGGTAAGAATTGAATTCATCAAGACTGTGCCTCTTAGAACACAGTAAAATGCTTAGTTTGAATCTCTTTGATTTTTTTTGTAAAGAAACATATCAAAAAAATGGCGATGAGGTAATTCTAGATATTGATTGGAAATTCATACCAATGAAAAACCAAAAGAAATTTTTTTGCCAGCAAAGTGAAATAACTAAATAAATCAGGGTGTGTCTTAATGGCATAATAAAAAGTCGGAAGTGTTTTACCAACTGTTTTGTCAAGGATTTCA
>JAEMQG010000036.1 GCA_022758935.1 Candidatus Nitrosopumilus sp.
ATCCATTGCTTATTTGAGATGTAGCATTGTTTGTAATGACTGGTGAGGGATCAAAATTATCTGTTGCAGTGGCAGTGCCAAGTGAAATTACTGTAAGTGTCTGTGCAGAGACAACTGATACAGCATGAGGTGGTGTTATTATTGGAGGAACGTTATCGACTGTAGCTGGAAGTGCTACTTTTGCAACATAGCTAAACGTGTGTATGCTGTATCCTGGAGTATTTTTAATTGTAGTAATCAGTGTATCAAGATTAGCTAGTTCTGTAGCATTTACTGCATTTGCAAATGAAGCAGCAGTATTGTTATTGATAAGTGTCATTTGTGCAAAGTCTGAAGGATGCATGGTTATAACAGCATAGCCGTTTGAATTTATTGTACTATTGACAACGCTCAATATTGTAGATAATGGGGTCTTGATAGGTATGCTGCCAGTGACATTTTTGTATTCTATTGATTGTGGAAGATGATAGATATTGTGGCTGTCTTTAATGTCAGAGAGAGGAATTGCCTGGTAGATAGGTTCAATTTCTTGTGAAGTCTCTGAACTGACAATCCTCATGCCATTTGTTTGCATTGCTTGAAGTGTATCTTCATTATAGCTGTTGTAAGGAAGTACAAAGACAGTAGAGTTTTGTCCCCACAGAGTTTGCATCTTTGCACCTGCTAGCTTTAGTGTATCAGTTTGGGTTTGAAGAGTTAAAAGAGAATAATCATCGTGGTTCCATCCATGTACAGTAATCTCAAAGAGTTTTGACTGGTGACCCACATTTACCTTTTGAACAACAAATTGATCATTTCCTATAAAATTCATGATAATTGGGAGAGTAGCATTTGCGTTTTTCTCGGTGAATTTGTCCATGACTGCACCTTGTACCGTATTTAGATAGTAATCTTGAATGTCATCTATACGAAATATGACACAATTACATGCACCTGAAATTAATGCACTTGCAGGAATTGGAGTTGCAATAACGCCGATAACAAGAATAGAAGCCAAAGTAACACATGCAAATATCTTAAACCAATTAGAATTAGAGAAGATTCTATCTAGATTTGATCGCATAACAAAATTCTGATTTGAGGTAGGTATAAAGATTACGTATTTTTGCTGTATCATTTTGTTGTGACAAATCTATAAAAAAAGATACAAACGCAATTGATTTTCAAAAATCACAAATTGAACTTGCTTAGAATCAATTTCAGTTTACATTGTTGTTAATTTATTTTATAGTGATGAAAAAATTTTTGGCAGACATTAATGAAATTATGATAATAGAGATCAATACATGGCAATAGAAAATTTAGATATTTTTCTTGATATAATCAATTGATTTTACAGGTGATGGATCCGTCTTGTTCAAAACAGCCTTGTAAATAGAGGTGTAATCAAGCATGTAAATCAGTGAGACCAGTTTTGTCAAGATATGGCCTTTAACTGATTGGATCTCTCGAAACTCAATTTTGTTTTCATCAAAGTATTTTTTTAACACATCCCATCTTTCCTTTGTTTTTATGTAGTCATCTTGACCACGAATCATGATTGGTTGAATAATAGATTTATTCTCCCATGCAACAATTCCGTTGTGAGATGCCTCAATTACATCTTCTATAATGATATGCGATTTTGTATTTTCCTGAAATGAAGACTTGAATCTAATTGCTGCTGATTGCAATCCATGTGGATAGTAAATTAAAGGAATTCCAGAGATCCATTGCGCCAAATCAAGTGAAACATTTGTCTTAGAAAGATTTTCAGACGATATCATGTTTCGCATATTAAATAGTTGATCAATTGATTCATCAATATCATTACTAGTTATTGCAAGTATTGGATTCAAAATTTTTAAAATGGAATAGACGTATTTTATAAACGAGGTTCGTGGAGAGTGAATCATTTCAATTTTTTTATAATCAATTTTATTTCTAGTACAGATGTCTTCCATTTTACCTCCAGAAGAAAAGGCAATCAACGAGCACTCTAGATTTTGAGCTGATTCCAATACAGTGATTGTTTCCTGAGAATATCCAGAAAAACTTGTAGTTATTACCAGAGTGTTTTTATCAACTGTCTTTGGTAACAGATATCCTTTGACAAGTGAGACATGAATTTTACTTTTTGATAAAATGGATGAAAACAAATCTCCAATTGCACCAGAGCCTCCCACTCCTGCAAAAATAATATGATCAATTCCGTCATAGGATGATTCCTCAAAGTCTGATTCGTAAGATTCTCTTGCAATTTGCGGCCATTTATCATAGACATGATGCATTCCAGCAGGATCATATTTTTTCAAATCAGAAATATTCATTTGTCAGTCATTACCAAAGTTTTCAATATAATGATTTGTCATACCGACACCCTCAAATCATTCCAATCTAGACTCAAGATATTGAATGTGCTTCTTTTGTCGCAGTTTTTCTCAACAACTAGAGGTGGGGGCGAATACGTATTTAGCACAATAGCAAGGAAACTTGCAGAGAATGATAACAAAGTTTGGGTGATTACAAATAAGATCAAAGATGAAAATACAGATGATGTAAAAAACATCACACTAGTTACAGTTTCGCCAACGCTGCTTTACCAGGGAGGTTTACCGCCGGGATTTTCAGATAACCTAAGGTACTCATTTAATGCAGTCAAATCAGGCCTAGAAATAATAAAAAAAGAAAACATTGACATTATCCATTCAAATAACTTTGCGCCGTCCCTTGCCGGTTCAATTCTAGCGGCACTAACATCAAAGCCGCACATTACAACGGTTCATGATATTTTTACCCTGTGTGGCAAGGACTATTGGAAAAGATGGGGAGAGCAAGGCAATGTTTCCAAGATAAATGTAACACTGGCACCATTCTTTGAAAAATTATCTATAAAGCTAAAACATGATTGCATCCATACTGTAAGTAATACAACAAGGGATGATCTAATAAAATTTGGTGAGAAAAAACCAATCCATGTAATTGAAAATTCAATAATTGAGTCAAAAACACATAATTCTAAACAAAATTTAATTCAATTTATCTATGTAGGGAGACTGGTATTTTACAAAAACCTTGAAGTAATAATTCGGGCAACCAGCATAGCAAGGAAACAAGAGCCACAAATAAAACTGGTGATTGTCGGAGACGGACCACATCGGAAATCATTAGAAGAATTGGTGAAAAAGGAAGATCTTGAAAATAATGTAAAATTTAGAGGGTATGTAACTGAAGAACAAAAAATACAGTTAATCTCAGAATCAAATGCAATGCTTTTTCCCAGTCTCTGCGAGGGCTTTGGCCTTGTAATTTTAGAGGCATTCTCACAAAACAGACCAGTCCTTGTATCTAATTTGAGACCAATGTCAGAAATTATAACTCATAAAGAAACAGGATTTGTTTTAGATCCATACGATGAAAAGGCATGGGCAGAACATATTCTCCAGCTAATCAAAGAGCCACAAAAATCACAGATTATGGGCAAAAACGGCAATACGGTCCTAAAAACAAAATACACCCAAAAAGTATTCTATGAAAAGCTAGTCAAAATGTATAATTCAGTATTATCCAAGTAATTCAATATACTGGTTACAGTTCAATATTTTAAGAAGACATAATTTAACACAAAATAAGATGTCAAAGGATAAGAAATCAGAATCGCAAACAAGGCCTAGTGCATTACCATGGATTGTATTTCTGTTTTCAATTAGCATTGTACTGATTAGCTTTGTCTCTGTAATATTTCCGGCATTGATTCTTGCATCAGATACTGTAAAAATTCCTGGTGTGAGTCCAATTACACCTGATCCATATGAAACAGGAGTATGGTCAGGTGGAGTAATAATATCAAACATTGTTATTTTTGCACTAGCATTTTTGCATTTCAAAAACAAGCTACCAAACTTTTTATCGTCGATTTTTAAAAAATTTTTCTCGATTGAAATATCAAGAAAACAGGCATTCATAGTATTGCTAGTATTATTGATAATCTATGCTGCTGCAAGTGCAGGAGAATTATCAAAAGAAGAGACACTAAAAGACTATCAAGGAGTAAAAGATCGCTTAGAGTCATGGTCACCAGATCAAATCACAAACTTTGAACCACATGTGAAATACTTTTTCCTAAAGTCATCAATGATTCTATTTGGAAATTATAAAGTAATTCCATTAATTGCAAGCATATCACTTCTAATTACAACCTATTTTCTTACAAAGACAATCACAAACAAAAGATTTGCAGGAATAATATCAGTAATAGTTTTGATGCAGAGTAGTGTATTTTTGGCATACGACACATCAGTAGCATATGATAATTTTTGGATTTTATTTTATCTTTTATCACTGTATG
>JAEMQG010000008.1 GCA_022758935.1 Candidatus Nitrosopumilus sp.
ATGATTTGCAGTCATTTTTTATATCATCAATATTTTGTGACATGGCAATGTACACACCTGGCTCATCAAAGTCCCTTGCACCAGAGTATAGAAATTGTAATCCCAAAGTTGTTTTTCCGCTGCCAGGTGGACCTGAGATTATGACAGATCGATCTTTTTTCAGTCCTCCCGATATGATTGAATCCAATCCAGGTATGCCTGTTTTTACTTTAGAATATGTAAAATCCATATCTACAAAGTGTAATTCAAATTTTCTATATAAAGAGAGAGACTAGTTTGATTCTTACAAGAATGTTTTCTCGAACTATTACAGGTGAATGTTATTTGAATTTACCCAAAGTGATTCAAAAAGTAGTTTCATTGAATATGTCATTGACTTGGAGTTTGTCCACATTGCAAATGGTTCTGTAGGTGAATTTGCATTTTTTGTAAAGAACAATAATTCAGCGTCATCTTTTAGGATAAAGCATAGGTGATTTTGTATGTCCTTGTCTAGTTTTTTGATATTTTTTCTTTCCAAATTATCAAATATATATGCAGTTTTTTCAGAGCATGCACTTAGTAATCTGAATCGCTGTTTTGATTTTACAAAAGATTCCAAAAATTCACCATGATATAATTTGATATAGTCTTTCTCAGACCCAAGTATTAAAAATTCATCTTTAAAGTTATCAGTCATTTCAGTAATTTTTGATTGGATTTGGTTTGCACCTTGTAGCATTTGGAATTTTTCTTCAACCTCATCATGTAGTGAACCAAACGTGGGAATATTATCCCATAGTTCAGACAATCCTTGCTCCATCAGCTCAAGTGATTTTACTCGTTCTTTTTCAGAGTTTACTAGAATCCATATTGCCTTGTTTAATGGCAAAGCAGTAAATTGAATCGGGTGTTGAAATGTGGCTGAAACAATTCCTTTATTTTGTAATGCTGAAAGTAAGTGATATGTTTCAGTTCTAGGTAATTTAAGGGCCTTGCATACCTCTGGTGCAGTTTTTGCACCGTATTTTCCAAGATAGATGAATACTTTACTTTGATTAGACGTTAACCCATATTGCAAAAGTTCAACTTGGACTTTTTCTATGGATAATTTGTACTCGTACATTTGAGTATCAGGAGTAGAGTCAAACATTGAAGTCTGAGTTGTTTCATTTGTCATGTTTTTTCAGGATCCTTGTTAAGAAAAGACTAGGCTATATTGTAGTGTAGCTAAGAAGATTTGATCGGATCGATCACATTTATTAGTTTATTTAAATATGAAATAATTATAGATTATTTAGCTATTTAGCATAAATAATTCATTATAATGATATATTTTTCATGTTTTTTTGAGAAATAATCATATCTATGTAGATCGATTTAAATGAAAAATTCTTTCAAATATGGCTTGTTTTTAGAAAAAAATCAGGCATAAAAAATCGTTAATTTTAAACTGATTTTAAAGATATGAATAAACAGAATAATTTTATCAAAGAATATAGAAGAATGTAAAATATTCAAAAACTAGGGAGAGACATTGATTGAATCGTCATTAAATTATAATACAATTGGAATTGGATTAGCTCTCACAATGTTGATAATTGGTTCTGTGATAGATGTTTGGAAAAGAGAAATTCATGATTATTATTGGATCATATTTGGAAGTATTGGGTTTTTATTAATTTTCATAAATTCAGATATTTTACCCTATCTGCTTAAGATAGGAATAGCGTTAATTATAACACCTTTTGTGATTATTTTTTGGAGGATTGGATTATTTGGAGGAGCGGATGCATTTGCATTAATTGCATTGGCAGTGATTGCTCCGATGGCAACATTTTCTGAAAATACAGTAACACCATTTACAACATTGTCTAATGTTGTGGTGTTGTTTATTATACCATTTATTGCCAATATTATTAGAAATTCAGTAGCCATCCTAAGACATGAAAATATTTTCAAGGGGTTTGAAGAAAGTACATTTAAAAAAATTTGTGCAATGTTAATTGGCTATAAAGCAAAAAACCCAAAATTTTGTTTTTCCATTGAAAAAACTGAAAAAGGTAAGAAGAAGATAAATCTAACAATCCATCATGCAGAAAATGAAGAATTTTGTACAAAACCTAACACGTGGATTACCCCAGGAATACCATATCTTCTACTAATTACAGGCGGATTTATCATACAATTATTATATGGTGATCTTCTGATGAGTTTCTTCATCAAATAATTCTCAAAATTAGTTACAAGCACGCCTGAATTTGAATCTGTAACACACAATAACATACACTATCTTATGTTGCAAATCGTGTAACAATTTCTAATGACAGTAGAGATCCTTGATGAGAATATGGCTGAATTAAATAATCAGATAAATAACCTGAACAGGTTACTTATCAAGTATGATCTAACTCCAAATCAGGTCAAAGTATACCTATACCTTAGCAAAATAGGAATCAAAACAGCATCAGAGATATCAAAATCACTCAGAATCCCAAGAACCGAGACATATCATTTACTTAGTACTTTACAGCAAAAAGGGATTATTTTATCAGTGTATAGCAAACCAACAAAATTTAACGCCATTGGGATAAATGAATCTATTTCGATTTTAATATCTAATGAAAAAAAAAGAATCAGTGAATTAGAATCTGGAAAAGTAAGCATCATAAAATTATGGGAGGGAATTCCAAAAGATGCCATAAACAAGGAAAAATCAAATAATGGTAGATTCCAAATAATGTAAAGAATAAATTCAATTTAGGAAAACTAGATATCAATTAAGAAAATAAATGCATTTTAGAATTATCAAATTTAATAATAAAATATTTTCTCTAATTACCAATCAGAAAAATATAACCTAGTAAAAGACAATACAGAAAATGAAATCATCTTTAATGATAAAAATAGACTTGTCATTGTTTTAGAAAATTACTAAGTGTGAAAAGATTTTTGATAATCAAGAAATATCTATTCCCAGTCTTCGAGCACACGCAATTGCAGCTTTACCATCATCTTCAGTAATGCCAACTTTTTCAAATTTTTCTATCCATCCTGCTTTTATGTTCATTGTATTTTCTTTGTAATATTCTCGTAAAATCACACCGATTTGGACATCAAGTTTGTATCGTGTTGCCTCATTCATACCCGCCTGTAGGATAGTAGAATCAGAATTTGCCAGTATTTTGATAAATTCAATGTCTTCTAAAGAAAGATCAGTCATAAAATTATTGAATCTTCTTTTTTAATAAATCCAGAGTTTTATTGGGATCTGCTTTTCCTTTTGTCTTTTGCATTACTTTTCCTACAAGATAGTTGATAGTCTGAGGATTGGATTTTGCTTGTTCTACAGCCTGAGGTTCTTCAGAAATTATCAATTCAATAATTTGTGATAATTCAGATTCATCTGAGACGTTACCTAGATCAAGTTCAGATATTACATCAGATAAGTCCTTGCCGGTTTTTACGATTTCATATAATGCATTTTTGGCAGAAGTTCTTGTAATCTTGCCTGATTGTATTGAATCAGCGATCTCATTTAGATGAGATGGTTTTAATTTTGAGGATTCTCTTTTCTCTCTGGTATCTACCAATCCCATCAAGTCAGTGGTTATAATATTTGCAACTTCTTTTGCATTTTCTTTTGTATGTGCGTCTTCAAATAAATCGGAATAAAATTTATCAGATGAAAGTACATCTGCAACCTGTGCAGGAATATTATATTTTGAAACATAGCGTTGTTTTTTAGAACTGATACTCTCAGGCATTTGTAATTTTAATTTTTCTTTAACTTCATTTCCTATTCTAACCCATGGAATATCACCTTCTAGAAAATATCTGTAATCCAAATCTTCCTCTTTTGATCTTGAAGAAATTGTAATCTTTCTTTTATCATCCCAATGACGCGTTTCTTGAATGATTGGTATACCTCGTGAATGTAAGCTTTGCTGACGAGTAATTTCAAAATGAACTGCTTTTTCTAAATCATGAAAAGAGCCAATATTTTTTATTTCAACTTTGTTTCCACCTTCAATGGATACATTGGCATCTGCCCTCATTGCTCCCTCCAAACTAGGATCTGATACATCCAAATTTTCCAACAAATCCGATAATATATTTAGAAATTCTCTTACCTCTTTTGGATTTTCAAAATCAGGCTCAGTTACAATCTCCACTAAAGGTGTACCTGCACGATTATAATCTACCAAAGTTATTTGGTTTTTTTCAGAACTACCCTCATAGATTAGCCTGCCTGGGTCTTCTTCTAGTTGAATTCTAGTGATATGGATCTTCTTTTCTCCAACTAGAATAACTCCAGTGCCTCCAACACTGGTATCTCCGTAGATGTTTAGTTGGGTGATTTGAAAATTCTTTGGTAAATCAGGATAAAAATAATTTTTTCTAAAAAATGCAATTTTTTCAGGAGTGCTACAATTTAATGCCATTGCAATCATTGTTGCTTTTTCAACAGCTTTTTGATTTAACCTAGGAAGACTACCTGGCAATCCCATACAAACAGGACAGATATTGGTATTTGGTTCAAACTCTCTATAGTTTGCCTTACACGAGCAAAATAATTTACTTTCCAACTTTGTAAGTTGACTGTGAATCTCTAATCCAATTTTTGTCAAATTGGAACCTCTGGCAATTTTACAGTTTTTTCTAATGCATATGCTACTTGGAGTAATAATTTATCATCCATCGAGTTTGCAATAAGTTGGATTCCAATTGGCAAACCATGAGATATTGCATATGGAATTGATATTGCAGGTTTTCCAGTAAGATTTGCAGTGATGGTATTGATATCAATAAGAAATAAAGCGACGGGATCATTTATTTTCTCACCAATCTTAAATGG
>JAEMQG010000185.1 GCA_022758935.1 Candidatus Nitrosopumilus sp.
AAGTGATTCTGATTTTGGATCCATTATTGCGATACTGTTAGAGGTTTGTTCATTGAAAATAATTTGTCCAGCAGGATTAGTTTCAATCCAATAGGGTCTAGAGATAGGAGATTTTATCACGCCGGTAGAGTTGCCATATGTAGATACTTTTGGATCAGATGTAACATACTGAGTAAATTGTTGTGTTGTAGGATCAAAACTAAAGATAGCAGAGCTTGATGTATCAGCTATCCAAATCACATTATCACCAGATATAGTCACACCGTTTGGAGTTAGTAATTTAGACGGTAGTTGAAATATTTCAAAATAGTTAGACATCACAGAGGGCTCAGATGTATTAGCTGTTGAAAGACGATAATTTTCTTGATCAAATTTCACCAATACTCCTCCTCCTTGTTGATAAAGCCAATTGGTATACCACACATTGTTCTTAGCGTCAATTGCAAAATCGCTAGTCACAGTACCATTAATAGGAGATGGGAGACTTAGGTATCGTAAATTGTCATCAGATTGAGCAGGATCCAAGAATGTAATCTTATTTCCAGTAAAATCGTTTATCACTATTTGTGAACCGTCAACTTTCAATTTTTGTGGTAATGTGTTACCATCGGAAGGATATTTTATTCGATGATATTTCTGATCATCTATTGAAAATCGCCATACAGAATCATATGACTCATCTGTAAACCACAATACACCGTCAGGAGAATAATCAATACCCCACATCATAGAACGGCCTTTTTTGGGCCAGAGTGGATTATCAAATTCGGTAAAGGATTCAGTGGTAGGATCAAATTTTCCTAGTTTGCCGGTATTTGTTTCTGCAAACCAAACATTTCCGTCATGGTCAGTAACAATTGCCAATGGGTTTGTGCAAACAGTTTGAATAGTGTATTCTTTTACAAATGATGTTGACTTTGCATCAGCTGAGCCGCAGAAACGTGCACGTTGAACATCTGGGAAATTATCAGCAGGAGTGCCGGTAAGAGTGATTTTAGCATCTTCGGCATCATCAATTTTGGGAGGAGTTTTGTTAAGAAAAACGCCAGCAGCCAAAGAAGTCAGCATTATGGTTCCAAAAAATACAGCAAGGATTAGTCCCTTTTTATTCATAATTCAAAAATTAACAAGCCTCGTTATATCTTATTCCAAAAAGATGGTAATGTCTATAATAATTTCAAGTCGCCAGTAATTTTATCAACCAAATTCTCAGGAGCTGGACCAATCGAAATACAAGTGATAGTACCAGGAGCAATTTGAGTATGGCCAGCATCTGTAACTTCAGACCATGGCAAGTCCAAATCAATTGCATGTCTTTTTATTTCTTGCAATTCTTTAATGCCCGAAACTTTGAGTACAACTTTCTCCTGACCACCCCACCATTTATTGAACCATTCAGGATGAGATTTTCTAACATGTTCTGCACCTAGAACACAAGCATGTCCTACTTGTGCAGCGATTTTTCCTTTTCCCATTTCAAGATCAGTTCTAACTATGATTACTTGTTTAATATCACCCATGAATATATAAAAAACACGCTCAATGAAAAACTTTTGAATTAAATAATTGACAAAGAAACAAAATCTGTGTACGACGTAGTAATCGCCGGTGGAAGTGTTGCAGGATTGATATGTGCAAGAGAAATTGCCAGTAGAGGTCACAGGGTTCTAGTTATAGAAGAAGATTATGAGATCGGCACCCCTGAACACTGTGGAGGATTGGTAAGTATTACAGGCTTGGAGGAACTTGGGATAATTCCATCTCGAAAAACTTTTGAACATTTTATAGAATCTGCAGAGATACATGCTCCAAATGGAAAAAGTTTTTCAATAAATTCAAAGAGGCAAAAAGTAGTAGAAATTAACAGACGTGAATTAGATAAACAAATAGCACATCAAGCTCAGAAAAATGGCACCATAATCAAAGTAAGAACCAGTTTTCAAGAATTGACAGATAAGGGAGTCAGAACAAGTGAAGGAGAATTTGAATGTAAAATTTTTGTAGATGCTAGAGGGGTGTCCTCACTCATACACAAAGATAGAACAGGAATTTTATCATCAGCGCAATACGAAATTTATGCAGATTGGATACAGAAAGGAAACGTAGAGGTATTTTTTGATCAAGAAAAATATCCTGGTTTTTTTGCATGGGTCATCCCATCAGATAATGGTAAAGGAAAGATAGGAGTTGCTGGAAAAGGAATCAACGTCACAGAGACAATAGAAAAATTCCTTGCTACACGTGGAGATTATTCAACAATTAGGAAAATCTATGCTCCAATTTGGATCAAAGGCCCCATTAAAAAATTCGTCAATGAAAAAACAGTGATAGTCGGAGATGCCGCAGGACAAGCAAAACCAACAACTGCTGGAGGGATCTATTCAAGTGGAATGGGAGGATTATATGCAGGACAAGCAATTTCAAAATTCTTAGAATCACAAGATAAATCCGATTTAGAAGAATATCAAAAAAAATGGATTGAAAAATTTGGGAGTGAGTTTGAAAAACAATTATTTGCAAGAAAATTTTTAGAGAAGTTAAATAACAGCACCATCAATAAATTATTTGAATCCATAACACCAGAAATTACAAAAGAGATTTCTGAAAAAGATGATTTTGATTTTCATACGGTGTCCATAATAAAATTATTAGGGATTAAAGGATCAATCAAAACTATTCAAACTATAATCCATGGAGAATTTAAAAAATTTCTGAGTTAAAAAATGTGTAATTCCTAAGCAAGGTATAAATGATGTTTGCAGAAAATCGTTGTATGTCATCTACAATATCCTTGCCAACATGTGATTGTTGTCACAGACATATTATGCCGAATGATAAATGTGTAAAATTCAATTGTCCAAATTGCGGTGAAATTTTAATATGGAGATGTGAAAGTTGCAGAGAGGCTGCAAGGATATACACATGTAGTTCATGTAATTTTCAGGGGCCTTAGAAAATGACTCAGTTATTACTAATTGCTAAAATCCTTCCAACAGGTACGGACGTAGATCTGGATAAGTTGTCAGAAACCATCAAAAGTAAGCTGAGGGAAGGAATTACAATGAAAAGACATGCAAAAGAACCACTAGCTTTTGGCATAGAATTTCTTAAAGCAGAATTTGTTTTAGATGACAAAGAAGGTCAGATGGATTCATTGGAAGATGCTGTAAGATCTGTTGCTGGAGTAAGTGAATTTGAAGTGCTCAACATGAGCAGAATGTCAGTAGAGATGAAATAAGGGGATACCTTGACACGCAAAGAAGAGCCTTTGCAAATGCGAGTTGGAGAAGCTAAACAAAGAGACGTTGGTAAAAAGCGTGCTAGAATTGGTCCAGAGTCAATGGACTACCTCAAAGTAACACCAGGAGACATTATTGAAGTCATGGGATCAAGAAACAGTTGTGCAGTTGTTTGGCCAGTAGACGAAGATGAAAAATTACCTAATCTCATCAGGATTGATGGACAAACAAGGAAAAATGTTGGAGCGTCTTTAAATGATATTGTAAAAATAAGAAAAGCTACATCAAAAATTGCAAAATCAGTTGTGCTAATGCCAGTTAATGATTCTGTAACAGTTGATAAGGAATTTACAGATTTTGTAAAAAATAGGTTAAAAGGCTTGCCAATCACACATGGGGATGAAATTTCCGTAATGATTTTAGGAAACTCCATTGACTTTAAAATTGGAAAGACATCTCCAAAACACATAGTCAAAATAGACAAATCTACAAATCTTACAATCTCAGCAGAGACTTCTGTAGATAGAAAAGTAAGAGTAACTTATGAAGAAGTTGGAGGACTAGGACATGAAATAAAAGCAATGAGGGAAATTGTAGAGCTTCCATTAAAGCATCCAGAGTTATTTGTAAGATTAGGAGTGGAGCCCCATAGTGGAATTTTACTTTATGGACCACCAGGATGTGGCAAGACATTGATTGCAAAAGTGCTTGCAAGTGAATCAGAAGCGAACATGTTTTCAATCAACGGACCAGAAATTATGAACAAGTATTATGGTGAAACAGAAGCAAAGTTAAGAGATATTTTCAAGGAAGCAAAAGACAATTCTCCAAGCATAATATTCATTGATGAAATAGATGCAATTGCACCAAAAAGAGAGGAAGCATATGGAGATGTAGAAAAACGAGTTGTTGCTCAGTTGTTAGCTCTAATGGATGGTCTAAATGATAGAGGAAATGTAATTGTTCTTGGAGCAACCAACCGACCAGAAAGCATTGATCCTGCACTACGAAGACCAGGAAGATTTGACAGGGAATTTGAGATATCAGTTCCAAACGAAGAAGGCAGATTGGAAATTCTGTTCATTCATACAAGAGGAATGCCTGTTGCAGAAGATGTCGATCTCAAAGATCTAGCATCAGAATTACACGGATATACTGGCGCAGACATAAAATCACTTTGTAGAGAAGCCGCATTGAAGTCAATTCGACGATATTTACCTGAAATAGATTTGGAAACTGAAAAAATACCATCAGAAGTACTACAATCCATGGAAATCAAACTAGTTGATTTCTATGATGCTTTGCATGAAGTGATCCCTACAGCAATGAGAGAGTTTTATGTAGAAAGACCAAAGGTATGGTGGCAAGACGTTGGAGGATTAGAGGATGTTAAAAAATCACTCACAGATAATCTCATTGTAGCAATGAAAGAGCCAACCAAATTTACAAAAATGGGAATCAAGCCACCGAAAGGAGCACTAGTTTATGGGCCTCCTGGTTGTGGTAAAACACTCATTGGAAGAGCACTTGCAACTGAATCAGGAGCCAATATGATTTTAGTTAAAGGTCCAGAAATTCTTTCAAAGTGGATCGGTGAATCAGAAAAAGCAATTAGAGAAATTTTCAGAAAGGCAAAAGCTTCATCGCCATGCGTCATAATTTTTGATGAGTTGGATTCTCTTGCACGTTACAAATCAGGAGAAGGTGGGGTAGGTGAAAATGTCCTCAGTCAGTTATTAACTGAGATCGAAGAAGGAACGTCATCACGAGTAGTCGTAGTTGGGATTACAAATAGGCCAGACATGTTAGATAGTTCATTACTTAGAACAGGGAGATTAGATCTAGTGCTTTATGTCCCACCACCAGATGAGAAGGGTCGATTAGAAATTATCAAAATACTGACAAGGAAAATGCCATTGACAGGAGACGTTAAACTAGAAGAAATCGCAGTTGCAACTCAAAACTACACTGGAGCTGATTTAGCTGCCCTATGCAGAGAAGCGGCGATTCAAGCAATGAGAAATAACACCACAAAGATATCAAGTGCAGACTTTGCAAATGGTATGAAGCATGTACGACCTACAATTACTAAAGAAGTGGATCAGTGGTATAACACAGTAAGAGAAAGTATATCTAACGTGATACCCAAGTCAGGAGATAAATCATTTTACGGATAAAAATGGCAATTCCACTAAAAAACATAATGCATGAAAAGATCAAGGAGTCAGGTTCCCTTACAGACGTGGAACTTTACAAATCTCTGACAAAAGATTGACTTATCATTACAGAGGATAAATTCAACAAATTATTACTAGATCTAGAAATTCTAGGATTGATTAAAGTCGCATGGATAACAAAAGATGCACGTAGAATAGAAATAATTACTATAAAAGAAGAGATAGACGTAGTTGATGAACAAAATCAGGAAATGATGGAAAAAGATTATGAAGCAAGCTTTCCCGGTTTTGAAAAATAATTAATTTCTAAAAAAGTGGAAAATGGAATGCAGCGTCC
>JAEMQG010000129.1 GCA_022758935.1 Candidatus Nitrosopumilus sp.
ATTAGACTAAATGAGTATTGATCGGAACATAATTTTTGAACTTTTTAGAAATTAGAATTACGGAAATATAATTAAAATTGAATTTTTATTTGTCTTCATTTTTTATTGATCGGATCAGGAGTAGTGTTTCCAGAAAGATATCTTTCACCTAACTTCAGCTTCATTTTTTGATCAAATTCTTCTTGTAATCTGGACAAGTATATCTCTGCCTCTGTCTCATCTTCTGGAATGCCAATGTACGTGTCATAATTAACTCCCGTTGCAAGATGATAAAATGCTTCAAAGAATTCTTTACAATCAATAACATCTGCCTTTGTATCTATTGATACTACTAGACAATTCTCACTCTCTCTAAATTTTAAACAAGTTTCCCGATCAATCATCATATCAGCAATCAACGGCATGATGTATGGAAACAGTAACTCATCTTGTTTTCTTTGATCGTTTTTAGAATTTCTAATCCATAGTTCGTACCCATCTGTAAGATGCTCAAATGTCCTTGCCAAAACATTTCGAATCTGACTATCTTGATACGACAGTCTTGAACTCCATGACTTTTCGTCCTTACTGTCTGGTTCAACATACAACACATCAAATTTTATTTCATTACGAGTTTGCTCGTATTCCCATATCTGTTTGTTTGTCCACATCGGGGAATATTTTTCAATCAGTACTTTGGTTAAATTATCCAATATTTTGAATCGTTCAGACCAGTGTTTATGCTTATCCTACAAAATATCCTCACAATGTAAATTTTTACCTTGTGCTAAATCAATGCATGATAAAAATATCTGGCCAAAAATTTTAGATTATTTTTGAATTGAATACATATACTAGTTTTTAATATTAGATTTAAAAAATGCCAATGTACATTCTGCAAGTTGTTTGCCGGTATGCTTTCTTACATCGTGTTTACAATTTGGACATATTCCACTATCTTCTTCAGTAAAATCATCACCTATCTGTTTCATACAACATTCCATCAATTCTCCCGTAGAGTGAGATTCCATGGACAGTTTACAAGTGGGACATTCAGTCAAAATTTTTACCTGTTTGAAAATTCGTCATGTCACGGTATGGAATTGATGCTATCAAAATTAATTTATTGTTTTCAAAGAACACCGTCATATCTATTTATCTATATTTTTACATTATTGAAGTTTTTTGTATATGTTGAATTAAAAATTCTTAAATTAAAAAACACGATTTTGACTCTGCCAATCACCTTTTTATAATTTTTTATACAATTCTAACTCTTCCAGAATTTTACCCATGAGGTGTTTCCATCTTCTCATCGAATCAATGTCATGGGGTCTATTTTTTTCAAGTTCTTCTTTTTCTTTTACCAACTCTCGATATCTTTTCTCGTCTATTTTTTTAATCATTTTTTCCTTATTTTGTTAAATATAATACAGTAATACAAAGCCAACAATTAGTGCGGTTATTGAAACGCTCATAGAGATCATAAATTTTAAATTCACATATTATTTTGTTTTTTGGTAAAATTAATATGTTCTTTCTAAAATATGTGTCAGTAGATTTCACCTATTATCTGTATAATTTTCATTTTTTCTTATCTATCGTCATAAAATTGATGATTTCTTTCACTGACCTATAAGATTAATTTTTACTAAACATGTGACCCTTTTTCACAAATCAACCATGTTAACTTCGTGTTTTTGCATTTAATGATAGCAAGCAAGTTTAATTTTTTCTTTTGTGTTAGTCCATTTTATAGATATGTTGGAACCATCAAACATGCAAACAATCTTGCTTTCATCTTTTGAGTATTTTATATTTTAAAAATTTATAAAATTAAACATGTTTTGTTAATTGATTAAAGTAGATTGAAAAAATGATCCATTTTACTTATCACATTCATCAAAAATTTCCAATAAGCAAGATTCAATTCGACTTTATTCGTATGAGATTGTTCGTTAGTGTCTCAAATTGGACACGCTATTTTTTATATTGTTTCAAAAACAACATAGGCAAGTAATCATGTTTGACGGCATTCATATTTTTACCAAAACTGTTCATACCATAGAATTCATCTGCCGTCAAATCTATCTTTAATGTAGAGAATGCAAAAACTTTTCAAATCAAAACAATATCAAATAATATTGATAGTAGTTTGTAAAGGGGCTAGAAAAAACAACAAATTAGAGAAATGTGAGTTTATTCATACTGGAAGTTGGGACGATGTAAGACTTGTGGAACATGCAAAATATCATCTGACATTAGAAGATCACACCTATTTTTGGTTAGGATTTGATGTTCCCCAATCACTGGGAAATTATAGTGGACGTGATGGAAAAAGAAAATGATTGTAATTTATCATATTTTTTGGTCAATTTTTTTGTTGTTTCAATTAAATAATTTTTCTAGAATTAATTAAATGTTTTTTCATGTATAATATTTAATTCTACAAAAATTATAAAAATACACATTCATGTCAATGAAAAATAATGACGCATAATGATGTTGAGACACGTGTGAATTTTTAAGAATTAGCAAACAAATCATGCCTAATTTTGACACTAAAGAATTTCAATAACTTTATTCAATTCTAAGATAAACAAGATCAATGAGTTCTTGCAATCCGATTGTCTGGTCTAAAGAAATTTCTTTAAATTGGTCAGACTATCAAGCTGAATTAAATCCTGCATCTTTTGAAGATGCTCATAGTGTAATCAAATATAGGTATACATGGACTGTAAATTCAGATAATACTGATGAACAAATTCAATTCTTTATAGAGAACATTCAATTAACTTCCGAATTTTTTCCTCATCTATCTTGGGTAAGATTATCACAAGCGAATCTCATGCTCTTAAAGCACGAGCAAGGTCATTTTGATCTTGTGGAATTACTCAAATCCGAAATCACAAAAAACCTTCAAATTGTATTTGATCAAAAAAAATTCTCGGTCCGTGGCCATACCCAAGAACAACAAAAACAATCTGCTCGTGAGTATTCCAACATGTTAATTTCTAAAGAACTTGAAAAATGGGAGAAACACCTTTTTCAAAAACAAGAAGAGTATGACAAATACACCAATTACGGTCAAATAGCAGAAAAACAGTTGGAATACGATGAGAGATTTAAAGAATTGAGGAAATGATATATTATTAGCCATGGAAATTATCTGAACATTCAAATATTTGAAATAGATTTGATGGGTTGATCGTAATTATTATATTAATTCAACTAATCACAAATCTATAATTACAAAACTATCAAAATTTAAACAATAATAATTTTGAGTGTAATTCACGCTGTGTCCCTAATGAATGTGCTACACACATTAAAAAAGTAATCATCAGCATCATTATACTGATACTTTTAATTGATTGTTAACTTCTATTTGAAATGTTTATAGATTATTTCCTCTGCATAATTTTATTTTCAGGGATTGAATTAATGAAGTTAACGAGGCTACGATAATATTTTAAATGAAAATTTAAATCGTCTATTTCTATTTGTTTTAACTCTTCTAATTCGGGTCCAAAATTCCGCTTGTCTGATGTTATGTGATTTAGAGTGTTTTCATTTATTTCAATCATATGAAACAAACTCTGTAACACCTCTCCTTTTGTCAGTGTTTTATCACATGACCTCTTTAGTAAGGCTTCAACCCACTCCACATTATTTTTACTAAAAATTATTATTTCTGCTCCTGAATATGATCTTTTCTGACCATTACTCTAATTTTATTTAGTAGTTTTCCATTAGCCCTATTCTGATTATTTGAAAATATACCGCATTAGACTTTTTTTGCCTTCTTTTTTTTATCCATTATCTCTTGATTTCGCTCAATATCTGTATGCACATCTAGATGTTCATACAATTCATCTTTGCTATCAAAAAGCTGTTCACAATAATAACACTGGTGCACTTTTGACCTATGTCGATCTCAAATTAATTACTTTCTATTTGTGTGCCTAAACAATCCAATGAACTGGTTATGGGACATATTTCAACAGTAAGTATTTGAAAATCAATGATTTTCAATTGCTATTTCAGTATTACATGATGGTAATTTTCCTGCCATTTTTTTAAATTCTTCAATTAGATGGGTTTGACGCTCTTTTGAAGAATTTGTAAATTCCCGCTGATATGACTGTGTTTTTTGCTTACATTCATTTCCTTCAAATTTAGTATCTACATATTTTGTAAACGTCTCTTCTAAATTATTACTCTCACCAATGTAGATCACATCTTTGTTTCGATTGTATAAAACATATACGCCTGGAATCGCCTTGACAAATTTTGCACTCTCTAACCATACCCTCATTTTATCATCTAGTAATTCCATACTGTATCTAGTAATTACTAGATATTAAACTCTCTAAATCTTTAAGTTCATTATTCTTAGATTGAAATCATGACACGAAAGAAAAAGAATTTGAAACAACGCCAGAATCTTCAGTGTCATTGGCATTGTCCTTGCGAAGATTGTAGAACTGATGAAAATCAGAAAAATTATTAAAAACAATCCTTGGATTCTATAATCTCATTTTTATTTTCTAAATCCTTAATTGAATAGGATAATCTAGTGTCAAAAAAAAGAACCTAAGTATTAAACTACATAACCTAGATAGTTTTCCGTTATTATACACTTTATATGTAAAATATTCTAGTCATGAAATTAATTTAGAAAATAAAAAGAGTTTAGAAAATAAAAAATGGAATGTTATTTTTTAGTTTTCTC
>JAEMQG010000077.1 GCA_022758935.1 Candidatus Nitrosopumilus sp.
ACCTACCTTGTAGTGTACTAGTAGAGGATTACTTTCCTGTACTATAGATATTTTTCATGTCACCCTTCTTGTTGATGGTGCCAGAGTTGGTGATTGTGCCAGAGTTGTTGTTGATGTGACCGGTTAAGTTATTGGTGATGCTGTAAAAGTTGCTAATTGTACCACTAGTGTTGGTGAGTGTACCAGAGTTAGTGATGGTGCCGTTATTATTGCTAATGGTGCCCGCCACGTTGTGGATGGTTCCGCCGCTTGTGATGTTGATGGTTCCGTAATTGTTAATATTGTCAGAGTTGGAGACAAGAGTAGATACTGTGACTGTAATTCCTGCTGGAATGATCTTGTCAACACCGATTCCAGGAACTGCTCCACCAACCCAAGTTGCACCAGTATCCCAGTCTCCGCTTGTGGCAGCTGCAACTGTAACAGCATGTGCAACTGGAATGGCAAATACAGATAACGTAAAAATCAAAGCAAACACAGAAAGATAAACAACGTGTTTCAACAGATTTTATTATTAATTGTTGTATATATAGATGATCTGTGTAACATTTTAAAAAGAACCCAATTCTTGTTAAAAATTTCACATATTTTCAATTAGTCCATAGAATGTATCATACCCAAATGATTTGTTTGACAAAATATTGTCAGACAAATATTAAACATCAAAGAAAAACTCTTGAAAACCGTAAAAATCAGGAACAAAACAATAAGGTCAGAAAAATTACAGTTGATGTAAGGTGTAAACTCTTCACTCAATTCCAATTAATTTTGAACCCAGGATATCAAAGTAGGTAAGAGTTTGTCTACAGTTAAAAAAGACCTTTGTGAAACATGGTAAAGCACAAAGTTGTTTTCCCAACTTGGCTCAGAAGAGACATCGGGATAATGCAGTGATTCAGCGATACTGTCCAAAAACAAAGGGAAACTGACAAGATATGAAAAAAGAAGGGAAAAACCATTTGGACAAATCAGATAATGATATCAAAAAGGCAGATTTCTTTAAAACTTTTCAGGAATATAATACACCATACTATTTCAAGCAACAAGATAGTTAATTTTGCATGAATCATTTTTTCCCAAAATAAATTTATGTCGATTTAATTTCTCCTTATTTTTGTCAATTCCAGATAGAGAAGAGTATAACATTAGGTTTGCACTTTTACAAGCAAATCTGTACAAAATAATCAAGGCAGGATCATGTTAAAATTCACCAACAAATTTCAAGAAACATTGACAAAGATTTCACATATTGGGATTAGATCAGAACAGATATCAAAGTGTCAAATATTTCACATTTGGAGGAATCAATAATTTTGAAATTTGCTAGATTTAAAATTCAACTGGTTTTATTTTTTGTCTTTATGGGTTTGTTTTCATTATCTTTTCAGATTGGAGCAATGTCCAAAGTAAGCTATGAAGAGGCAAATGCTTTTGCAGATGGATTTCAATCAATTATGGATGAGACAGACGGTATTGGAATTTTTGTAAATAATTTTCTTGCCACATTACCAATGTTTGTCCCAGGTTTTGGAATAGTGTGGGGACTATACACTGCATGGTCTACGGGTTTTGGTTTTGCAGCAATTATATCTACAATGCCGGGATTATCTGAAATTCAGCCACTTTCAATTTTATTCTTGTCCCCATTTGGAGTAATGGAATTAATTGCATATTCCATTGCATTGTCTTGTAGCTTTTACTTTATCTATACAATAATTAATAAAGTAAAATCAAAATCTCCAATAAAATCCGCATTAAAATCACAAATCAAACCAAGTCTCATTCAGATTGGAATCGCATTGGCGCTATTGCTAGCGGCGGGATTTTTGGAAGACTATATCATAAAATCAGTCCAGGCATTGTGATTTTAATAATTTCTGGAATAAATGAAAAATAGAATACAGATTACTTTTCACTATAAACAATTAATGTTTGAAAAATAGAAAAGAATTCCACACGACAAAATATAGATCATTATTTGATAGCCATATGATAAGCCAGTCTGGAAGCAATCAAATCTTTACACCACTGAATCAATTGGCTCATTATCATTAATGTATGTAAGATGCATATAGAGAACTTCGATCCTAAAATTGACCTTATAACTTTGTACTTATATGTCAGTTTACAAATCCCCAATTAATGGCATGTCAAGGTATGGCACGTTCTTGTTTTTTTGATTATGCCAATAAAGATTCAGAGTACACGATATTTTTGATGAGTGTGAACAAGCAATGAGTAGCTCCGTACAAGAAATAAAGCAGGAATTTCTTAAAAGCAAAATAGGTATTGCAGGTATTGCTATTTTACTTGCTTTAATCATCGTATCAATTATCACAGTTGTTGTAATTCCAGTTGAAATTTTTAAAGGGTGGAATAATCCAGACAGTTGGATTTCATACCCCAGAGTAGCTCAGCCAAGTTGGATTAATTTATTTTCAAGTGAAAAAATTCCAGAACATCAAATTCTAAATGCGCCGCACGTTAACTATGATACCTCCGGAAATATCACACTTGTCTCTCATCAGTTTGGGGTTAATTTTGAATACGACGATTTCCCTAGTGATTTCATTTATGGATTTTCTGCAAAATATTCAGGAGCACCACTATTGCAAATCTCAGTAATACGCCCAGACGGGATTGAATTAAAATTAATGTCAAATTCATTGCCATATTCAAGTTCCAATTCAATTCATAGTGAAAAAATATTTTCTACAGAAGAGTCAATTAAAAAAAATCTCCTACTACAATCAAGTAATTTTTTATTTTCATTAAACAAGATATCTCCTGAAGAAATAATCTTTTCAAAAACTACCACTCATCAGCCATTAAAGGGAAATAATGTCTTTTTGGTTAAACTGTACGGCGTGCAACCAGAAATTCCAGACAATCAAATTTTAAAAAATCAGATCACAGATTCCAAATTAATTATTGGAGGTAAAATTTTTGGGATTATGGGAACAGACGAGTTGAGAAGAGATTTGGCAGTAGGCTTACTGTGGGGAACTCCTTTGGCCCTGTTCATAGGGTTGGTGGTAGCAATAGCATCCGTAGTAATTGGTTTGTTTTATGGAGCATATGCAGGATACAGGGGTAAAAAGACAGACGAGACAATGATGCGATTCAACGATGTCATTTATGCCCTTCCTGCACTGCCGTTTTTGATAATTTTATCAGTCACACTAAGTAATAGTATTTTTGTGATGGTTGGATTTTTGACAATATTTGGTTGGGTTGGAGTAGCAAAAGTTGCAAGAAGCATGGCATTGCAAATCAAAACAAGAAGATATGTAGAGGCCGCAACTATGATGGGTCAAAAAGATTCAAAGATCGTACTACGGCATATTTTGCCACAGCTGCTACCGTATGCTTTTGCCAGTATTGCCATATCAGTGCCAGCTGCCATTACAACAGAGGCAGGACTTAGTTTCTTAGGATTGGGTGATCCATCATTTCCAACATGGGGTCAAATTTTACATGATGCCAATATTTATGGTGCAGCTGCCAGAGGGCTGTGGTGGTGGATAATCCCCCCAGGTGTAATGATAGCAATCACTGGACTTGCTTTTGTGTTCATAGGAAATGCGCTAGATGCCATTGTAAATCCAAGGCTCAAAAGATAGCTAGTTTTCAAAATCAAATTTTCTAATTATATCCAATGAGGCATCATTGAGTTTAATGGTATAAGTTGCCGCATTTGGATCCTTTGATTCAGATAGCAAGTCAGTGAATTTTGTTTTTTCTTGTTCGGTAGCTCCTGCCTCATGGGCACATAATGAAAATACTTTGAGATTCAAGTTATTTTTTAGCAAATAAGAAATAAATTTTTTATAGCCTTCCGTATTTGACCACACAGTGTTTTTTTCAGAGCATGCGGCAATCCAGACATCAATTGAGTTGTGAAAGATTACTTTTTTCCTAATTTCATCCAATGACATGTTTTATCTAAAAATCAGCTCTCTGGGTTTTAGAACCACATCTCGGACACGTACCGCCTTTATGCTTGTGATTACACACAAGACAAACATAGTGTATTCCAGTACCGCCAGAATTCATGCCAAAGAAACCACCACCGCTTCCAGAGTCGCCATATCCGCGCATCTTACTCATGTAGCGTTTTCGCAGCAACATTGGAAATGCGATAAAGATCACCAAAGCTGCCCCCAATCCCCATGGAAATGGTAGTAGTAGTTGCAAGCCAATGCTGATTGCCAATGAGGCAAACAGAAATATCAAATAAGTCTTATAACTAAACAATACAGTGACTTTACACCCAAAATCCTTATAAAGTTTTGGCAGTTTTTTAATTATTTCTAAATCAATTAATCTAGATAATTGCCAGTTTTATTGAATCCCCATTACTATCCCATGCAAAAATATCATCGTCCCCATAGGGAGATTGTACAATTAAAGATACCAACCCAAAGAAATTATGAAGATCAGTGACAGATGGATTTGCCGACCCACTTGGATGGGAATGGACAATACCCACATAGCTCATATCAAAAGGTAAAAAGGAATGCGGGAATCCAGCATAGGAAGGCCCAGAATAATTAAACGGTGGAATTACTAGCCCTTCGATTAAAACATGCCCACGTTTTGATTTGCCTTTTAAAATAAGAATTCCTTCATTTGGATGTTTCATTTGGCAATAAGACAAGATACTATCAAGTACCTTTTTTTGTAAGGAAACCTGTCTCTCAAATTTCTCTGTTTTGAACAACATGCCAGATATGTAAGGTTAGAAGTAAATAAATTTAGATTCTAATTTCCTTTGTGTTATATCGGACTCGGAAATTCTTTCTATTTGTGTCTGTCCATTCTAGACACACA
Organism: Candidatus Nitrosopumilus sp.; assembly: GCA_022758935.1. Taxonomy (GTDB): domain Archaea; phylum Thermoproteota; class Nitrososphaeria; order Nitrososphaerales; family Nitrosopumilaceae; genus Nitrosarchaeum. Next base: position 4,834 of record JAEMQG010000077.1, read on the forward strand.
CCAGTTCATATTTCTAAAAGATAATTTGACTTATGACAACTACAGACTCTATGATGCCTCCTAACAAAACTAAGAGTGAGGAATTACAAAGTTTTGCGGCACAAAAACCCGTGGATTGTTTTACGGCATCTGAGATGTATGTCAGACAAATTCTTGCAAGAATACGAGAAGACAAAGATAGTGAACCAAATGATGAAACCTATCTTTTCTAGTAGAATATTCTAACCCTTTTTTTTATTTTCCAGACTATTCTCATAACTATAACATGTTACGTATATAGAGTTAATTTCTAAAAGATGATTTTGAATTAATAAACAATAGTGTATTCAGTATTGGAAAATGTTTGAAGTTTTACTTCAATTTCAGAGATTAATTTTGGCACGAGTAAATGATCTGCATTGATTTCATCTTCAATTGCTCTGATTTTTGATTTAGAATTATCTTTATCATATAGTGCAGTATTCAAATCTCTTGTGTGCAGGGATAATTTGTCTGATTCAAGGGCATTAATTTGATCTTGAATGTGTTGTCTTTGTTGAATAAAGTCATCAACTTGCCGGATAAATCCATCCAGTGCCTCCTCGGTTTCTGTAATTTGATAAGATGATTTTTCAAAATCCTTGACAGAGATAGAGCCTGAGGAAATTCCTTTTCGGATGTTTTCTAAAATTGTAATGATCGAGTCTTTATTCTTTAAAAGTAAGACATCAAAAGGATCTTTGATTAATTTATACAGTAATTTTTTTTGCTCTTTATCTGATGAAATATACTCGTAACGACTAAGGGGTCGAGAAATTTTTGTGAACTGTGAATCAATTTCATTTTTTATTTGATTTTTTTTGTGATCAAATGTATTCAAAGTTTGCTTCAAATTTAAATATTGTACATAATTATCCGAGGCCTTTATTTTTTTAATCAGGTCTTCAATTGATGCTATTTTCTGATCAAGGGAATCAATGAAACTGTGAATTTCGGCAATTTTCTGTTGTTTCTTTTTAAGATTGATTTTTAAGTCATCAATTTCCTTCAAGGATTCAAAAATTTCCCCGTGTGCTGATTTTGTTTGATCATGGATTTTTAACAGTTTCTGGATTTCAGTATGATTAGAATTCATTTGGATAAGAATTTCTTTTAGCTTTTCAGCGTATTTTTTGGCAAAAATGTGTATTACTCTTGTTTGTCGTCCTAGAACATCGCCGATTTTTTTTAACATTTGATGCAACACTAAATTTAGATTTTCAGCGTCATCATATGACGCAATATCTGGCAAAGAAGTTGCATCCTTTTTTATCATATCAATTACTTGTTGTTTACCCCTCACTACAATAATTCTAAGATGTTTATCGATGTCATCGACTTGGAGATCATCTTTCTCCAGAGTGTTTCCAATCATTACTAGTTCTTTGATAAGTGGTTCAGTGTTATTCCTAAGTAATTTTATCTCAGACAGAGTTTGCGATGTTCTTAATTCAAGTGTTTGTTGAATAATTTTTGATATATCTTGCAAGTGAATCTGTTTTTGAAGATTGGATTTCTCAGAATCTGGCTCTTCTTTTTTTTTACCCCATCCAAAGACCATTCATTATTGCTGGATTCTGGAGATTAAATATGTTAGAGAAAAGAAATTTAACGCATGTTAAAAACTAGACAAGCATGGTGAAAAATACAAGAAAAACATTTCATACAGGTACAGTAATAAGAACAGTTACAATCAAGGTTCCAAAAGAAAAAGGGTGGAGAAAAATAAGTAATATTGCCGGATTGCCATCATGGGTGTTGGATGTCAAAAAAACCACATACTTGTCTAAAAAAAGAAAAGGTGTTGGCGCCATTAGAAAAATAACATTTGAGAGAGGCAACACTGTAGAAGAGCATGTAATTGCCTGGAAAGAGGGATTGTATTTTACATATGTCGCTACAGATGGCTTGCCTCTAAGAGCATATGTTGCCACAATTTCAATTAACCCAAAAAACAAAAATACAGTCCAAATAACATGGCAGTCTTATATGAATAGTAATAAAATGTCAGCAAATCAATTTATGAAATTTTTAGATGATATGGGATCATTTTATCAAATCTCACTGAAAAATCTAAAAACATATCTAGAGAAATAGCACCAGTAATTAATTAAATCAAAGTGTAAATACCATATCAAAAAAGTAAATTTATGAGCGACATGCGCTTTATAATCATCGGCATCTCTCTGACTTTTTTTGGGTTTTTGATTTTAGGAGTGTTTGGACATGATTATCAGACGGCACATGTAGAAACTAGTCAATTTGGAGATTGCTATCAATATTTTGATAATAAAGAACCTGTTGCAATCGACTGTTCAAGTAAAATATTTGAACAGGGTCTGTTTTTTGGAATTATTTTGACATTGATAATAGGTGGAATAATATCATTGATAAAAGGAATAAGAGGGGATTGGGATAGCAAAGTGAGTCCAGAAGACATGGTGGGTCCAGGTAATAATAAAAATTCGGATAAAGACTAGTTCACAGTTAAATTCATCTAGTCAGATAATAGTTTTTTGTGATTAGATTTTAATTTATCATAGTCTTCTGGATTATCTTCTTCTAGTCTTTGAAAATATATTTCCTCGTAAGGCATTTTGATCCTTTTTGGATTGCAAAATTTACATTTAACTTTGAGGTTAATTTTTTCTTAATCTGTGCCTAATTTTCAAATACCATCAATTATGTGAAAAAATGTGCCAGGCTTATCATTCATGCATCTAGTTCAATAATTTTTTTCATATTTTCTAGTGCTAGTTCTATTTCCACCATCCGTTCATTGAATTGTTCGTCAGTGAGTTCACGCGGTTTTATTAGAGTAATAATTATTTCAGATTCATCCCCGCTAGAAACTACACGCATTGAATTATTCCATGCAGCCTCAGTATCGACAAACACATGGTCAAGAATGCCCAAGGATTTGTTCTCTTTGAATTTTAATTTAGCTTCGCCCCTAGGAGTTGAAAACGACCACCACCCATCATTACTAATCGTAGCACCAGGCATCATTTTTTTAGGACAGTTCAGTATAGCGTCAAAAGTAGCACCTGTTTTTTGTTTAACAGGTACAATGATTGTGCGTGATCTAACCACATTATTGAAATGAATTAATGGTTAAAAAGCATATAGAATAAATTTTTAGTGAACAACTTTATTGATTTAGAAACGCTTTAACTTTTTTGAGGTTTGTCACATTGGATTCATGAAACGCCATTACAGGTTCAGATAATGAATCAGGCAGGACAGTTTTAAGATGTTTAACTAATTCGTCGCCATTGAATATCATAGTATCGATTAATTTTTCAATCTCGTTTTTTTCATTTGGCATTTAGTTCGTAACCATTTTTTCTCAATTGTCTTTCTTTATCAGGGTCGAAATTGTTCTAATTTTTTCTATTTTTTGTATATTTTTTGATACAACTTCTCTGATTTTTTCAAAATTTTCAGCATCTAATTTTACCATCATGTCATGAGTACCTATAGTTCCAAACACTTCTTTAACTTGTTCAATTTCCTTTAGTTTTTCCATAATAATTTCTTCTGCACCAAGTTCACAATTAATCAAAACATAAGCAATTGTCATAATTCAATTAAAACGTGACGATTATTTCAAAGTTCGGTTATTGCAATTCCAGTTAGGCTTTAACCTTATTTTTTAGAATAGAAATTGGCAATAATTAATCTAAAATGTATAAAAAATGCATAAAATGAATGATTTGTATGATCAAATGAGTAGTGATTCTTTTTATTGAATTTGAGAATTCAAGATTTAGCTATGTGTGTATCGTGCCATATTATAGGGAAGGATTGAGGTCATTTTGGACCTAATCCTATCCTTATTAAAAAACACATATTGATTTAGTAAATGACATGTGAATTATACAAAATATGAGTGTTAGATTTAATAGCAAAAAAGACATCATACAGATTCATCATTTTTTATTATTTCAAAATTACATTTGATGATCAATGCTTAACATTGACAATATGGCTTAATCCAATCAGATTTATTAATTAGCCCAAAGTTAAAAAGTAGAAAAACTCATCAAAAGATATGGTACAGAGTAAAGAAAATCAACTAGAAGTAATTGAAATATTGGAGAAAATTCTTGGCGAATTGATTGAAATTAAAACAGATACAAAAATCATTGCAAATTTTGCCACCCTAAGATCAGAGATAATTCAAAGAACAAAAAGCCAATCAAGTTAGTAGGTTTTATTTTATGGCATTTATTGTTAGAGTGAGAAATTGGAGTTGGTTAGATTGTAAAATCCAGGTCCAACCCCAATAGTTGTGCTTGTTGTAACAAACTTGCAAATTTTGTATTTAACATCAATGATCGATTTACAAGTGATTGTTTTATTGTATTCAAAAACTAGGGGGTGATTATTCCTTGTTTGACTAAAAATTCAATTCCACTAATAAAGGAGTTATCATCGATGGACCCGTCTGCCCACCATCCAGCATTATTTTTAATCCAACTTGGAATTTCATTTGAGCCTGTACTGGCCCCATGAGTTGTAGGAATTTTCATAATTCCTTCCTTGATCAAGAATTGAATCCCCTGAAT
>JAEMQG010000033.1 GCA_022758935.1 Candidatus Nitrosopumilus sp.
AATTAATTTCTAAAAAAGTGGAAAATGGAATGCAGCGTCCAGTGCGACTGCAACAAAAATGATTGTAAGATAAGGTGCAGTTACTTTGTATGCTTTCCAGGCAAACTCAGACGTAGGATTTTTTGTAAGTCGATAATGATACGCAAGCATCAATCCGCCTGAAGCTGCAGCAATTACAGTGTATACAACCCCCATACCAAATGCAGTAAGTATTAGAGAGTAAGGAAGTAAGATCAGAGTATTACCCAGGATATATTTTGATGTTCTTTGCATTCCAATTACAACTGGAAGCATTGGGATTTGAGCTTGTGCATATTCATCTTTGATTTTCATTGCAAGACACCAAAAGTGAGAGGGAGTCCAAACAAAGACCAAGAATCCTACAAGAAATCCCAATGTATCCAAACTACCAGTAGAAGCTGACCAACCTGCCCAAGCTGCAGCACTTCCAGCTATACCTCCAATTACAATGTTTGAGGCGTTTAGTCGTTTAAGCCATACAGTGTAAATGATAACATAAGAAAAGATTCCCAAAGCAATAAAAAATGCAGAGACGATATTTAGTGCAAAGTATCCATAGATTACAGAAACACAGCTGACAGTCAACCCATAAATCAAAACATGTGATTCTTTCATTCTTCCAGAGGGGATTGGTCTACTGCTAGTCCTCTTCATTTTAGGATCAATATCTTTATCATAAAAATGATTTAGAGCACTAGAGCCAGCAGACGCCAATGTTCCGGCAATAATTATGTGTAAATACAGCCAATAATCCAATGCAGTTGCACCTGCCACCAATTTACTTGCTGCATACATTGATGTTACAGCAGTTATAACTAACAGAACAATAATTCGTGGTTTTGATATTTCTAGTATTTCATTAAAGCCCAATCTCATTATACCCAAATCAAAAGCCATTTAATTTATTCGACTTGGGTGGCAGGGTTATTTCAAAAGGAATAAGTATCTCAGTCATGAGAGCTAGCTTGAATGAGTAATTGGGACCTCATGATGCCAGGCATGGGACTAACAGCAATAGGTTTAACAGGTGTTACAATTGCGTATTCAGGCGTAGCTCATACATTTGTAGACGGAATGCATGCATTGACTGGTTTGACTTTGTTTATAGGACTAATTTTTCTATCAGCAGGAATCCTAGATGGAGGTATATCTACTAGCAACAGAGCCAAAGCAACAACTCTAGTTATCGCATCGATTGGATTAGGATTTGGAATGTTTGCATTCACAATGAATTCATCAAATTATACAGTTACATTAGCAGGACTTTTGATGGCAGTTGCTTTTCCTTCAATCATAATAGCATATCTTGCAATGAAGAAACCGCAATTGGTAAAACCCGTAGGAATTATAGTTGGACTAGCTAGTGCAACAGGAATTATCATGTGGTTTGCATTTGGATTTGTAAGTCCAGATACGTACATGATTTCAGAGCCAATTTTAGAGAATACACCTAAAAAAGATGTAATGCCAACAGGTCCAATAGTTACAATTACAATGTTAAAAGATTCAAGCATACAAGGAAATCCAGATTATGATCCGGATGTATCCAGTGTTCCAAAAGGATACACAGTGGTATGGATAAATGCAGATACAGCTGCACACACTGCCACCAGTTCAGCAGATTTTGGAGAAACATTTGATTCTAATTTATTGAACCCAGGAGAAAAATTCACATTAGACACTAGCAAACTAGCAATTGGCGAATATCAATACATGTGCAATGTTCATCCTTGGATGACAGCAACACTGGTGATACAAGAACCAAAAGAAGATGTCAAAGTTGTAATTCCACAGGGAGCAAGCACTCAGAAAACAGGACAGGTCTATTACGATCCAGATGTTGTAAAGATTGCTGCAGGCACATCAGTTGTTTGGGAAAATACAGATAGCGTAGTGCATACAGTAACTTCAGGTAATTCAAAAGAGGGACCAAATGGATCATTTGATTCAGGAATGATCAATGCAAGTGATTCATTCAAATTTACATTTAATGATCCAGGAAAACAAGACTACTATTGCATGGTACATCCATGGATGGCAGGTTCTGTTGACGTAGAATAGATTTGCAAGAAATAATCATAACAGAATCTCAAAAAAAAACTCTTTCAAATCATGCAGATAATGAAAAACCAAATGAATCATGTGCCATGTTATTTGGTATGACAAGTGGTAAAAAAAATATTGTAAAAGAAGTGTTTCTTACAAAAAATATTGATGAATCCCCAGTGAATTTTACGATATCAAATGAGCAATTAATTCAGGCATATAACGCAGCAGAAGAGAAAAAGATGGAAGTAATAGGTATTTTTCATTCTCATCCAAACTCGGAGGCATACCCATCAGACACTGATAAAAAATTCATGCATAGTAATCCTGTTACGTGGTTAATTTATTCAGGACTAACAAGCGATTTTAAAGCATATGTGCTGGAATTGGATATTTTAGAAATTCCAATTCGAGTGCAAAAATTATGACTCTAATATTTTTGGATGGATGTTATTTTTACTCTGTGGGCAGATAAAGCGTCTAAGAACCCGAGTGAATCCAACTAAGACACATGCGAGTGTTTATCTTTCAATTCTAAAGCCATGTCAGATACAATTGAAACTGAAACTTTTTGTACGTGGGTTTTTGAAGATCTTTGAATTAAATATCCCTTTTTTTGAATAGATCTATGGAAATTCACGTATATGACACATATGTCAAAGCCAAAGATGGACACACCATGCACTTTGATGTAATTACTGGTGAAAAAAACCACGAGAAAGCACTTGCATACGGTAAAGAGTGGCTAAAATCAGTTGGCGAGGCAGATGCAGCAATGACTACCAATGAATGTCAATTCTGTCATTCACAGGGAGCTCCTGCACCAGTAGAGAACGCGATTAAGGACAAAGGGTATTTCATCCAAAAGATGGAAGGCTGTCCTTAAAAACGCATTTTTTCCTTTTTCATTAAATCATCCTAGTTGATCTAGATTTTTTAGGTTAATTATTTTCTGTAAAGTATGGTAGAAAACAGATATTCCAAATGGACAGTAGAGGGAGACAAAAAAACAAAATGGATTTGTGGCTGTTTTCAAACATCAGATGACTATTTCAAATTCTGTAAAAAACATAATGATATTTTAAAAAAAGCAATTCAAACACAAATTGATGAATTGGATTTGACTCTAGTAATAGAGGACTAGATTGCAAGTATTGCTATAAACGCGGACACAAATACAATAGCAATTGTGTTTAGCAATTTAATCACAGTGTTTAATGCAGGTCCCGCTGTATCTTTGTAAGGATCTCCAATAATATCTCCCACAACGGCTACTTTGTGTATTTCAGTTCCTTTATGGCCTTGCATCTCAACTAGTTTCTTTGCATTATCCCATGCACCGCCAGTATTTGCCAAGTGATATGCCAGTGGAAGTCCAGTTACAACGGCGCCCATCAATAAACCAGCGACAGCAGTTGGTCCTAAGAGAATACCCAACACAATAGGAGAGACAATGGCAATGATTGCAGGTTTCCAAAGTTCCTTAATGGATGCAGCAGTTGCAATATCTACGCATTTTGCATAATCAGGTTTTGAGGTTCCTGCAAGAATTCCAGAGTCGGATTTGAATTGTCTTCTTACTTCGTCAACCATTTTTCCTGCAGCACGAGATACCCCGTTGATAAGTTGCCCGGTAATAATAAATGGGATTAGTCCACCGACTAACAATCCAACAATGATAGTGACATTTGTCAAGCTATAATTCAAATCCAAAATTCCTGCAAAGATGTGTGAAGCTTCAAATTGAAATGCCTGTATCATGGCAAGCGCAGCCAATCCAGCACTGGCAATTGCAAATCCTTTGGTTACTGCTTTAGTCGTGTTTCCTACAGCGTCAATTTCATCAGTGATTTTTCTGTTTTCTTCGCCCATTCCGGTCATCTCTACAATGCCGCCTGCATTGTCTGCGATGGGTCCAAAGGCATCAATACTAAGAACAATTCCTGCAAGACTGAGCATTGCCATTGCAGTTAGTGAGGTTCCAAAGATTCCATACAATACTGGGTCTGAGCCCTCAGGTGCGGCATTTGAAGCAATACTAAATGAAAGAATAATTGCAATGATTAATGCAATCATGAAGGGTCCAGTTGATTGCATTCCCTTGATGATTCCCATCAATGTAAGTGATGCATATCCCCACTTTGCAGATTCAACAATATCTTGGACTGGTTTGTATTTGTAATTTGTGTATCTGTCAGTAATCTTTTGAATTACAGGAACAAGAATCACTCCAATCACAGTTGTTCCAAACAATGCATATGCAATAGTTGTTTGTCCAATAAAATAATATGTAAATATAAAATTCAAAATAATTGCAATGCTAGCAGAGACATAAAATGATACATTCAATGGTTTCATAACATCTGTAATATTTTTAGAGCGAACTATGACAATACCGATTATTGACGCAATCATTCCAGATGTTCCAATTAAAATTGGATACATGAATATTTGAGGAGCGCCAATAAGTGCAGCGATAAGTAATGAAGCTAATATAGTAACAATGTAAGACTCGTAAACATCAGAACCCATTCCCGCAGCATCACCTACGTTATCTCCTACATTATCGGCAATTGTTGCAGGGTTTCTAGGATCATCTTCAGGAATATTTACTTCTACTTTTCCTACCAAGTCTGCACCCATATCTGCAGCTTTTGTAAATATGCCACCACCAATTCTAATGAATAATGCAATTAGACTTGCACCAATGCCAACACCGGCAATTGTAATTGGATTTGGAAATACCATGTAAAGCCCAGTAATTGCCAAGAGTGCCATTGCTGGAACTGCCAACCCCACAGTAGCTCCACCTCTAAAAGCCATTGCAAATGTCTTACCAAGGCCACTATTACTTAGATGTGCAGCCCTCACTGCTGCTTTAACTGTAATTTTTAATGAGATCAGTCCTGCAACAGCAGATAAAGTTGCCCCTACTGCAAATGCAACACCGTTGGAAAATCCAATAAATGCCCCAATTATTATAGAAAGCGCAATCGCTATTGGAATAATGATTTTCATCTCTCTTCTTAGGAATGCTGCGGCCCCAACTTTTACAGCATTTGAAATCTCCATCATCTCTTTAGTGCCTGAAGGCTGTTTTGTAATCCAACTGACAATAATCATAGCAACGATAAAAGAAGCAATACCAGCCCCGATG
>JAEMQG010000163.1 GCA_022758935.1 Candidatus Nitrosopumilus sp.
ATAATTTCAAATCACATGGAAGAAAAATAGTATGGGAGAATCAAGATTCAGCAGCACATACTATAACTAGTGGAACACCAAATGATGGGCCAGATGGTTTTTTTGATTCAGGACTGATCAATCCAAGAGAACAATTTACTATAACTGTTAAAGAATATGGAGAATACAATTATTTTTGCATGGTTCATCCTTGGATGAAAGGAACCATATCAGTACGATGGTTTTAGTGTCTAAACTCTTTTTGTTTAAATTTTAAGATAAATTATTTGACCCATAATCTTTAACTATGTTCTTTCCATAGTGAAAATAATAATGGCAAAAATCACTCATAGAGTGATGTTAAACTACATATCTAAGAATGTAGAATAATCAATTGCTGATGATTAACAGAAAAGCTATATCTGATTATTGATGAGTTTGCCGAATTATGAAGCATTTGTCATATACATTTTAAAATTCCAAATAACCAATTCAGACAGAATTAAAGAATAAACCTCTACATATCAGAGAAGAAATTGTATTGTGATGGAAGATACTACAGATATCATATTAGGTGCAAAAAAATTTGCCCAGGAAAAACACAAAAATCAAAAAAGAAAAGATGGAGTGACTCCATATTCTGATCATTTAGAGGGAGTTGTAAACAGACTCAAAAACTTGGGAGTTACAGATAAAGATGTATTGTGTGCAGCTTGGCTTCATGATATCATAGAAGATACAGATGTTACATTTGATCAAATCAATGAAAGATTTGGAAGAGAAGTTGCAGTGATTGTTTTATCATTATCAAAAGATCAAAATATTCCAAAAAAAGACAGAGAAATGCAATATATCAACCAGTTAAAAGATGCATCATTTCAAACAAAAATTATCAAATTATGCGACATATCTGCAAATCTAAAAGATTTAGCAAATGCACCAATCTCAAAAACTCAGAAAAATAAACAGATCAAAAAGATTCTACACTATCTTAGAATAATTAAAAATGACATAATAGAAAATAAATCAGAGTACCCAAAAATTCAAGAGATGATTGATGGGATAAACACCATATGCGTTAAATTTAATCAAAAGCCAATTTTAATTTAGAAATACAGATCAAGTATTAGGATCGACAACTGTAACAGTCATTGAAAGTGTGGGGAGAATGCTTTAGGGTTATCTATGCTTTTCCAAACAAATATTTCAATAACATCAAACCAGATTTAATTGGAGTCCAAGATTATCTCTTGAATTTTCTGCATTCCAAGATTCATTCCTTGTGCACTGGTAAGACTGTGCTGGTCTAGTTCATGTAAGATAAGATTCACCACCAAACACGGTCTTTGTTTTTCTAAGATTTACAAAACATAGTTTGATCTCAGGCAAATGGTTGCAAACATGTCTTACCAGGGTGGATTTTCCATGGCCACTTCTGCCGTAAATTGACACTGGCAGAACAACATATCCTTGTTTGTAGTCTAGTAGAAAATGTACTATTTTCCGAACTTCTTCAAATCTGCTTACAACCTTTAGTGGCTAGTTTGAGGTATCCAGTGCATCTTTTTTTAAAAACGCTTTGTTCTCCATTTCCACCATACAGATTATATCATCCAAGTCAGAATCAGACAGATATAATTAATTTCACTAGAAACACATATAAATATATTTTACGCCCAAACTAATCCTAAAAGTCTAGTTTTAGGGCTTCAAAGTCACCATTTGGAATAATTTAGGAATAATTATGCATAAGATTAGAGTTTCAGAATCTAACTAACAATAACTTTGCCTGTCATCCAAGGATGTGCCATACAATAGTAATCATTTTCCCCTGAAGCAGTAAATACAAACTCCCATTTCTGATTGGGCGTAATCATTCCTGAATCAAAGACGACATCAGGGGTTTCAGGCTTCCATGTGTTCTTTAAGGAGATTTTTTCTAACCAAAATTGGAATATTGTACAATGTACCCAAAGCCATAGCATCAGATGCACGGTAATTTCTTAATACTATGTCTTTTTTTCCAGTAAAATACAGATTAGCACGCAATACCTCACCACTTTCATAAATTTTGACTTTAACCAAAACCAATTCATTTTCTTCACATATTTCTTCCAACATTTTGTAAATTGATGGGGCTGAATCGCCTGCACTTTCAACAAAGCTGGATATATGACGAGCAACTTCCCCAGAAAATGCCCTCATGTGGAATTCTTTACCATCGTCTCCTTTTAGAACCAACATTCCTTCAACGGCATATGGATCTACAAAACCAATATAATCAATTTTAACCGATTCATAATCAGGCTCTTGTGCTTGATCAATTTCCATTATAACTACGTTTAATGTTCCAGTTCAGTGCTTATAAAGATACTAAAGTAAATTGGTTGAATTTGTGTTAATTTTTTTATAACGATCTGAGTAAGTGTTCAATCCCAAATTATTTAATGTCAACAATTAAGGGAAGCTTGATGTCGTTAAACCCAGAACGTTCAGTATCCTATGTTCTTACAAAACATGTCTCACCATACATGAGTAAAGATTTCTTGTTGTTAAATCAAAATACACTAGTTAGTGAATCAGCTAGAATGCTTCAAGATTCTGAAAGAGATGATATCATTGTAACAGATGACAATAACTTGCCAATTGGAATGGTTACAGATGAGGACATCATAAATAAAATGAGTGAGATTATAACATTTGTAAAATCAGCGTCTTTGAAAGATATCATGTCCACACCATTAATTACAGTTAGTGAAAAAACAACACTGCAGGAGGCACTTCACAAAATGCGAGATGGTAAAATTAGGAAACTTCCAGTTATGTCTAAAAAAAAGGAGGTTGTAGGAATAATTTTCCAGGGAACCATTGCAAATGTAATAAGAGATGCCACAGCTACTGCACCTCATCTATTTAGTCCCCCTGTAAAAGCGATTTTAGGAAATCTAGGGTTTGTGTTACAGTTTGCAGGGGTTTTGTTTCTAGTCCCTGCAATATTATCAACAATATTAGGAGAAACATTAACGGCTGCAGGAATTTATCTTACCACTGTACTTTTGCTTGTATCAGGATTTTTTCTCAATGCATACGGTGAAAAAGCAAGTCTAAACATTCAACAGGCATCAATTCTGGTATTATCGAGTTTGTTGATACTATCGTTATTTGGAACAATTCCATATCTGTATGTAATGCCAAGTCAAGAATCGGCAACGGATGGATTTATCAATGCATTTTTTTCAAGCGTGTCTGGATTCACCACATCAGGATTGACATTAATTGATGAGCCAGAAAACATGCCTCAGGGTTTTACATTCTATAGAAGTTTTACACAGTTAGTTGGAGGAATGAGCTTTATTTATTTAGTAATCACTGCACTTTATCCAGAAACAAAAATACAATCACTGCGAGGTTTTATTTCAGGTAGATCATTGCATATGCGAGAGCTTTTTGGAACCATTACAATAATTTTTACAGTGTACATTGTAATTGTTGTAAGTTTATTCTATTTGTTTGGAGAAATGAGCATAATTGATAATTTTTCATTGGCAATAAGCGCATTTGCAACTGGGGGATTTTTACCTACGTCTACAGTTCTAAATAATCTTGAATGGCAAGAGCAGATAATTTTAATGGGTGCAATGATATTCGGGGCATTACCATTTACATTTCACTATTCATTTGTTAGGAAAAAATTCCTCTCACCAAAACTAGGTAAAGAAGTCCTAGCATATTTTATAATTTTAGGCAGTGCAATAGTATTATTCATTTGGCTTAGTGGATTAGATCCTTTAACTAGTGCATTTTATTCAATATCAGCAAGTACGACATCCGGATTACATTCACAAAACATTGTAAATTTTAATGGTACCGCACATACAATTTTGATTTTATTAATGTTCATAGGAGGATGTGGTTTTTCAACTGCTGGAGGAATTAAGGTTTTTAGATTATTACAGATAAAAGAATGTAAAAATATATTCAACAAGATATCTAGATCAGAAATAACACCACAAAGAAAAAAAGAGTTGGTGTCAACAGTATTGATAATAATGGCATTTTTAGGAACCATAACAATAACAGCAGTGTACTTGACAGCAATTGAAAATACGAATTTTGAAAATGCATTCTTTGACGCAACCTCCATAATAACCACTACAGGACTAACTTCAGACATAGTGGATTTTGAGTCAGATAACACAGTCAAAATGGTGGTAAGTTTTTTGATGATAATTGGAAGAATGGAAATTATTGCCATAATCTACATATTTGTACCTAAATTGAGCTAAAGAAGATCCAAAAGACAGAATAGAATTAATTGAATTACATACAATGAAGTATGTTGGAAAACCAAACATTTAGTCATAGTGGAAAAAAATTAATAATTTTAGGATTTGCAACAATAGCAATCATATTCATAATGTATACAAGATATCAAGATCCAGAATTATTCACACCAGATTCCATAGATGCAATTCAGAGAATTGCTTATGGTTTTTACATAATATTATTTACGTCATTCGGGTTAATCACATATGGAATTTATCTGTATCATAGGGAAAAAGTAGAAAAAAAAGGAAAAGATATTCTAACAATTATTGCATTAAGTGTATGGAATGCAAGATCAAGAAAAATTTTTGCATTAACATTTATTGTGTATGGTATATTTTTTTCATTGGTGTCTGGAACACTGGTGTATCAACCAGAAGTAAATTTTGTTAAACATTATGGAGCAACTATACCATCAGGATTTGTATCACCATGTTGTGGTGAACCGGGATACATGCCAAAAATTATAATATATCTGACAGAACATGTAGGGCTACAAATTATCCCTATCAATTTACTATTACAAGTAATTGTATCATATTTGGTTGGATTAAACGCAGCTATTGCAGTTACTGCTTATACAATATCAAAAAAAGAAAGAAGTATTGGCACTATAGGAGCTGCTACAGGATTATTCATAGCATGTCCAACATGTGCAGGAACATTTTTGTCAATTTTTATAGGGACAGCAAGTGGAATTGCATTATCAATTGCACTAACACAATTACAGACACTATTCATTGCAATATCAATTCCGGTGTTATTAGTGACACCTTTTGTAATGGCAAAAAAGTTGAGAAATTTAGACGGTAGTTGTAAAATAGAACCTACAAAATAAATTTTTTCACTTCAGGAATTTTATTATTACCTATATCATATCCGTCTATTCTAAGAAATTTCAATGTCAATTTGTAAATTAATTCATCGTGATCCACTTGATCTAATATTTCAGTCCAGAGAAGTCTATCATGTTTTTCAATGTAATCCTTAAATGCAGGATTCATGGATTTAGCTAACTCTTTACACTGATCAAAAGTTTTTCCATTTTTGTATGCACGAATTCTAGTATCACATGTATCCATAATACACTATACGTGGAATTCTAAATAAACTTAGATAGATAATTTTGATTAAAAGATACCCAGATCATATTTTGAATAACCGTAACAACTATCAATTACAGTATTAAATAAAATTTAACGTTGATAAAAAACAAGAAAAAAGAGCAGTTCTTTTAATCAGTTTTGATTTTTTCATTTAGATAATTCAACCGTTCATTGAGATGACCAACATACGTATGAAGATCATCAATTTTCTTTTCCAATTGCTCTATTTTTCTTTCATCAGAATCCTTTTTGGCACCCATAACATTCAATTCCAATTTATACATAATAGTTGGAATTTTTCCACAAAGAAAAGATTCTGTATGTTTATAGTGGGACACATTTAGGCACAATAGTCAATAAATTACCAGTTTAATAATTGGAATAGCAATATTAAATCAAATACTAGAAATCGACATTAAAAATATGGGAATAAAAACAACAAAAGATTACGTAAAATTTTACATAAATCTAGAAATGCAAAACAGTGTCAGTTTTTTAAGTTTTATAAATAATGAGAAAATGGTTTTAAAACGCAAGCTAGAAAATAAGAATTCGGATAAGGATCCAATTTTAAACGGCATTAGAATTTTAGAGGAATTAGTAGAGGAAATGAAAAAAAGTGATGAGCAATCGGTTTTAGAAAAATATAGTGAATAAGAAAGTCAAAAATTTACAAAATTTACCTAAACAAACAGGCAGTCACAAAAAACTAGAAAAAAAATTGTACA